>JBBQBR010000278.1:0-4535 GCA_038317875.1 Lysobacterales bacterium | reverse complement strand
AATCCGGTCGCACCGCCGCGACATAGCGTGCGGTTGGGCCACCATGACTGTGGCCGATAAGATTGAATTTTTGCGCGCCGGTCGCGGCTTTGATGCTGTCCAAATAGCGAATTAGTTGCTCACCACGCACTTCGGAGAAATTTGAGCTCGACACATTTGCGGTGTAAACACGCGCACCACCCGAGCGTAATTCCCCAGGGATGCCGTAAAAATAATCATACACACCCAGCAAACGATCAAAGCCTAAAAGGCCGTGCACCAAAACAATGGGGTAGCGCGTTTGCGTGTAGCCGGTGCTTTGCGCATGGGCCTTATTTATAAAGCCAAGAGTTGCGGTTGCGAACACAGCAGCAAGTACTAGTTTTGTAACGGTCTTATTCCACATAATCCCTCCCAGGATGTGCAATTAATTTTTTTCTTAGTTAAGGCTTTTCGACTCGGTTTAAACATCATTTGATGTGAATCAGGGCGCAGACTATACGGTGGCGTATGGAACTTGCAACAACAATTTTCGCTGCAATGCAGCAACAATTCTCACCTGCATCGCTTTTAGTGTTGAGCAATTTCTGCGATCAGTTTCATGTTTTACTTGACCATTACGGCGCATTGCGCTGGCCCTGCCGGGAATTTCACCCGTAAATTTTCATCCATTGTCCTGAGGAATTTTGATGCTGCCGTTGACCCGAATACAAACGATTCAAGGAACTGCACTTTATTCACCGCTGAGCAATACGGTCGTTCGCGTTCAAGGCGTCGTCACCGGTAAAACTGGGCACGGTTTTTTTATCCAAGACCCAGCTCCACTCGAAACGGCCTCGCAGGATTTGGCACAAAAAAGCCAGCCCGCATCAAGCGCAATTTTCATATTTGCCAACGAACGCCCGGCGTTCGGCGCGCACATCGAAATTATCGGCAAAGTGCTCGATTTTGCGCGCGATGAGAACGAACGCCCGACCACCCAAATCGAGCTACAGGAATTCTCCGTTCTGGCAGAACGTGGCGAAGATATTCGCCCGATTTGGCTCAATGCCAACACGCTTCCCGAGCAGCCAGAGGCCTTGGCAAGAGCGCTAAATAATTTGGAAGCGATGCGGGTTGGTATTCGCAACGGCGCGATTTTTAGCGCGCCAAGCAACCCCTTTGGCGACTATGTGGTGTTGCCTAATGATATGGCAGGCTCAATCCCGTTAAGCGAGCTGGGCAGCGCAGTGCTAGATCCTAAAAACCCGGATCGCTGGCTGCCAGGATTTCGCATTAATCGTGCCGAGTTTGCCCCGGTGGTGAACGTTGGCGATGTCTTGCTTGAAGATGTGATTGGCCCGCTGAACTATCGCGCGAACTCCTACCAAGTACTGGCGCGCGGCCCGCTGCGCATTCAGCAAATTGCGCGTCAACTGGTTAGCAATGCGAAATCGCCTGGGCCCGAATTCACCTCCGTACTGACACTTAATGCCTTTAATTTAGATCAACAGTTCGAGCGCCCGGAATTGGTTGATGATCCGCGGCGCGATATCGATAATGACGTGGAAGATTTACGCTTTCAAAAGCTCGGCGCCGTCATTGTCGAACAAGCCGGGGCCCCGGCGATCATCGCGCTGCAGGAAATCCAAGACAACGATGGCGCGGAACTAAGTGCGGCGACCGATGCGACCTACACCTACGAGCGTTTGATTCACGCGTGTCAAAAACTCGGTGGCCCACTTTATCAATCGCTAGATATTGCGCCGGAAAATGCCAGTGACGGTGGCCAACCCGGCGGCAATATTCGCAACGCATTTCTATACGACCCGCAGCGCGTCAGCGTAGTTGCCGGAACATTGCGCCTAATTGGCTCGGACCACTCTGCATTTATTGGTTCGCGCAAAGCGCTGATGGCGCAGTTTCGTGTGCATACCAGCGGTCAAATATTGGCGGTTATCAATGTGCATTTGGCCTCTAAACGCCACCAAAATAGTATTTTTGCACCGATTCAACCTGGTTTCGACCCAAAAGAAACGCAGCGCATTGCACAGGCAAGTGAAATTAGAGAAGTTTTGAAGCAGCTAGAAGCGCAAGGCCTGGACTATTACGTCACCGGGGATTTCAATGATTTTGATTTTAGTGAAACCCTGAAAACACTGTGCGGGCAAGCAAGCACCAATTTAATGCAAACCGTGCCACGCGCGCAGCGCTATGACTATAACCACAGGGGTAAATTGCAC
Source organism: Lysobacterales bacterium (assembly GCA_038317875.1). Classification (GTDB taxonomy): domain Bacteria; phylum Pseudomonadota; class Gammaproteobacteria; order Xanthomonadales; family SZUA-5; genus JANNYA01. The sequence continues at coordinate 2,334 of JBBQBR010000278.1, read as the reverse complement.
ACCTTGATGCACGCGATTGTGGCCAAGCGCCAGGCCGTTGCCGGGCGCTATAAGTTTGAAATTTTGCATGGTAACGAGCTTACCGGCGTACAACCGGGAACCATGGGTACGCGCGCTACGGATCATGCGTACGTGATTTCACATTTATTGGTTGGCTCAAGTTAAAGATCTAGCACGATGGAAGCAACCGGCACGCGTCAATCAAAAAACATAGGGGCGTTGCCAAGGCGCACTTAAATGAAGGTTTTTAAGCGCCTTGGGTATGCCGCAGGGCGAACTTCATCGCTTAGACCGCTATACTCGCACCCATCATTCTTTTAGTTGCCTGCCCATGTTTGAAAACCTGACCCAGCGTTTAAGCGAAACCATCGGCCGTCTGCGCGGCAAAGCCCGTTTGACTGACGACAATATTCGTGAAGCATTGCGCGAAGTCCGCGTTGCGCTGCTGGAAGCCGATGTCGCCTTACCGGTCGTACAGGCGTTAATGGAGCGCGTGAAGGTCAAGGCACTGGGTTCAGATGTGCTGAAAAGCCTGCAGCCTGGGCAAATGTTGGTCAAAGTTGTGAAAGATGAGCTTACGATGCTGCTCGGCTCAACGCAAAGTGAGCTCAATCTGGCAACTCAACCACCGGCCATTATTTTGATGGCGGGTTTGCAGGGTTCCGGTAAAACCACCACGACGGCGAAACTTGCCAAGTTACTGAAAGAGCGCAATAAGAAAAAAGTGTTGGTCGTCAGCTGTGACGTGTATCGGCCAGCCGCGATTGAGCAATTGCGCACCGTTGCTGAACAGGTGGGCGTTGAGTTCTTCCCGTCTGATGTCAGTCAAAAGCCGCATGACATTGCGGTAGCGGCAGTCGCTTACGCAAAAATGAAGTTATTTGATGTGCTGCTCGTCGATACCGCCGGACGTCTAGCCATTGACGAAGCGATGATGACGGAAGTTAAAGACCTACACGCCACGCTCAAGCCGATTGAAACGCTGTTTGTGGTTGATGCCATGACCGGCCAAGACGCGGCGAATACCGCAAAAGCATTTAGCGACGCGTTGCCCTTGACCGGCATAATCCTGACCAAAACCGACGGCGATGCCCGAGGCGGCGCGGCCTTGAGCTGCCGGTATATCACCGGGCGGCCGGTTAAATACGTCGGTGCTGGCGAAAAATTAGATGCTCTGGAGCCATTTCACCCCGACCGCGTGGTTTCGCGCATTTTAGGTATGGGCGATGTGCTCAGTTTGGTAGAAGAAGTCGAGCGCGGTGTTGACCGTGAAAAAGCGGAGAAGTTGGCGAATAAGATTATCGAGGGCAAAGGCTTCAATTTTGAGGACTTCCGTGATCATTTAACGCAAATGCAGAGCATGGGCGGCTTGGCTAATATTCTGGACAAACTCCCCGTAGCCTTGCCTGGCAAAATTTCGATGTCCGAGCTGAAAAGCAAGATGGACGACAAGTTAGTCGGGCGGATGATTGCGATTATTAACTCAATGACGGCGAAAGAACGTCGTGCGCCTCGGCTTTTGAACGGGCAGCGCCGTTTGCGCGTCGCTAAAGGTGCTGGTGTGCAGCCTGCGCAGGTGAATCAGCTGATTTTGCAATACGAGCAAATGGAGAAAATGATGAAAAAACTCTCCGGCGGCGGCATTAAAGGCATGATGAAAAACTTCGGCCGAAAAATTCCAGGTGCTGGATTATTTAAGCGGTAACAACAGCTTTTCGGCGGGGCAAACAGTTGAACTATTTTATTTCTGACCTGCATTTATCGGAGGCAGAGCCCGCCATAACTGAGTTGTTCTTCCGGTTTTTAGCAGAGCACCGGCCAAATATGCAGGTGCTCTATATATTGGGTGACTTTTTTGACGCCTGGATTGGCGACGATGATGGTCGGCCACTGGCGCAAGAAGTGGCATCCGCACTAAAACAGATCGCAGACGACGGCTGCGAGGTGTTTTTCATGCACGGAAACCGCGATTTTTTGATGGGTTCAGCTTACGCCGAGCGCTGCGAAATGGCGCTATTGCCCGAAATTCAGCCGCTCAATGATGCTGGAATCTTACTTTGCCACGGGGACCATCTCTGCAGACTCGATCAGGCGTATCAAAGTTTTCGGGCGCAGGTACGAAACCTTGAATGGCAGGCGCAATTTCTGGCGCAGCCACTCAGCGTACGCCGCGCATTTGCCGCACAGGCACGGGCGCAAAGTCAGGCGCATCAGCGCGAGTTAATAGCCACAATTAGCGATGTTGACCCTGATGCAGTCATTGAAATGCAGCGTGCCCATCCCGGGCTGAGCATCATTCATGGGCACACCCACAGGCCCGGCGTGCACCAAACA
>JBBQBR010000277.1:0-4553 GCA_038317875.1 Lysobacterales bacterium | reverse complement strand
GTTTTCATAGCGCCCGCCGGAGCACACGCTGCCAATTTCCGGGTGGTTGTTGAGCGTGGTTTCGTACACTGTGCCGGTGTAGTAGTCCAAACCGCGCGCGATCGAAAAGTTTAACGCGTAATTGGCTTCGCTGACGCCCATTGCTTTCACCGCTGCCAGCACTTCGCGTAGTTCTGCGATGCCGGCACTCAGTTCGGCGTTTTCTGCACCGCTTGCAAGGGTGTCCAACATCGCCAGCGCCTGCGCGTGGTTGGTCGAACGCTGGCTGGTGAATGCCAAAATTTCCGTAATGATTTCAGGTGCTAATGCAAAGCCTTCACCGGTCAGCGTTTCGCGCACTTTGTCGGCACCGCGTTTGTCGAGCTTGTCGACTTCGCGCAGCACCATGCCCTGTTGCTCACCGTCGTCAATGCCTAGGCGCGCAAAAAAGCCGCGCAGCAGGCGGCGGTTGTTAAATTGCACGGTGAACGGACCTACTTTCAGCTCCTTAAACACGCCGACTATGACAGCGACGATTTCGGCATCAAAGCGCACCGATAAAGTGTCTTTGCCGATCACGTCGACATCGGCCTGATAGAACTCGCGAAAGCGGCCGCGCTGCGCGCGCTCGCCGAGATAGACGCGCTGAATTTGGTAGCGGCGGAACGGAAAGCTCAAATCATGCTCATGCTCGGCGACATATCGCGCCAGCGGCACGGTCAAATCAAATCGCAATGCTAGCTTGGCGTCGGCCTCTTTTTCCAGCGCGCCAGTGGACTGCACAAAATACACTTGACGCTCAGTTTCACCGCCGGATTTGGTCAGCAACACGTCCGCTAGCTCAAATACCGGCGTTTCCACCGGCAAAAAGCCAAAGCGCTCGTAGTTACGCCGGATCGTGTCGAGCATCGATTGAAACGCGATTTGATCGAGCGGTAATAGCTCCATGGTGCCGGGCGGTGTGCGGGGCTTAGTAATGGTGTTTGACATGTGCGCGTGCCTAAATCTTTTAGCGCTTGAGTGTAGGCAAGCTAGGGCGAGTTGGTAAGTCTTGCGCTTAAGTTTTTGTATCTAAGGTCAGTGAATCTGAAGCGGGATGCTTTACTTTCATAGGCCGCCTACAATTTGCGCTGGCAAATTCCAGGGTTTGCGGCCATCCTCATGTTTCTAAACGGCGTGGAATTTTTATGCAAATGCGATCTTTTCTAGTTTTTGCTTACTTGGTTTGCCTTGGTACAAATGCTGCGGCCTATGGCACGCCGGTTGCTTCAGCGCAAGCAGCGTGGGGGCCGTTGTACAGCCCATTGACGCTTGCCGACGCTAAAAGCTCTGCGGTCGTCGTGAAAGGTGGCATCACGATCTCAAGCCTGCGCCTTTGGAATCAAATCGCTATTGATGCAAGTGGCTTAGACCACAAACCACCCGCCGTTGAAGAAAAGCGCCTATTTGGCGAACAGCTAGGCCCCGCCCGAGCCAGCAGAGCGATGGCTATTGTGCACATAGCGATGTTTGATGCGGTTAACGCCATCGTCCCGCAATACCGCAGCTTCAATCAACTTCCCCAGGCATTTCCCGGCACGTCGATTGACGCGGCAGTAGCAACAGCGGCGCACCGCACACTGGTCGCATTGTTCCCATCACAAAAATCTCGCTTCGATGAAGCGCTGCAGACTAGCTTGAACAGCGTTCGCTTGGGTTGGCAAATGAGGCAGGGCATTGAGACCGGCGAACGTGCCGCCGCAGCAATTTTAACTCAGCGCAGAAATGATGGCTCTGCACATTCGGAAATGCGTGTCGGAGTCGATTTTATCACTCAAAACAATGCTGGGTTTTGGCGTCAAGACCCCATCAGTCTGATACCGCTAGCGCTGGGCGCGCGCTGGAGTGGTGTTCAGCCTTTTGTGATTGAAAGTGCTGAACAATTTCGTATTCCGCCACCACCCGCAATGAATAGCCCAGAATATACGGCCGCGTATAACGAGGTAAAAGCGCTCGGCGGTGATGGCACCGCAACACCAACACTCCGTACCCAAGAACAAAGCGAAATCGGTATTTTCTGGGCATACGATGGCACGCCAAGCCTGTGCGCGCCGCCACGCCTGTACAATCAAATTGCGGTGCACATTGCCGCGCAAATGGGCACCAACGATATTGAATTGGCGCGCCTTTTAGCACTTGTTAATACAGCAATGGCAGATGCGGCAATCGCAAGCTGGGAGTCAAAATATTATTATGAAACTTGGCGACCGATTACCGGCATTCGCGAAGCTGATGCGGGTTCCGGGCCGACCGGCGCGGGTGACGGTAATCCTGACACGATTGGCGACGTCAATTTCCGCCCGTTGGGGGCACCGGCGAGCAATTTAATGGGGCCAAATTTTACCCCTCCGTTTCCCGCCTACCCATCTGGCCACGCAACATTTGGTGGCACGTTATTCCAAACGCTGCGACTATTTTACAGCCGCGACGATATCGCGTTCACCTTTGTATCCGATGAGTACAACGGGCAAACGCTGGATAGCACAGGTATGGTACGCGCGCTGCATCCGCGTAGTTTTGCATCGCTCTCCCAGGCAGAAGAAGAAAATGGTCAAAGCCGTATCTATCTTGGAATTCATTGGGCCTTCGACAAGACGGCCGGCATAGATCAAGGTCGAAAAATCGCCAGCTTCATCTATCGCAACGCATTTCAGCCGTTGCCTTAAAAACGACGGCGTGCCTTGATCATCTTTTAAGCCGATCAAAACTAAATAATTTTGCGCAGGGATGGCTTTTACCCTGTAGCGAATCGCGCAGCAGTTCCGCGCCAATCAGGCTGTAAGTAATGCCGTTACCGCCATAGGCCATCGCAAAGTGCACCCGTGGGCCAAGTGATTCGTGCGCACCGAAAAAGGGTAGGCCATCGTCCGTCTCGGCAAACGTACCGGCCCAGGTGAATGCAACTTTTAGATCAAGCTTGGGAAACAAATTTTTCACCCGCTTAACCAATCGTTTAGCTTTGTTTTCGACGCGAAGATCTCGTTTTAAGGCGATATCGACGGCGTCGTCCTCACCGCCGATAATCAATCGCTCGTCGCCGGTGCGCCGCAGATAAAGGTACGGGCGGGCGGACTCCCAGACGAGCATGTTTTTGAGTGCGCTCAATTCACCGGGCATAGGCTCGCTGATCAGCGCGTAGCTACTGCGGTTACGCGCAACCCGCTGGGTTAACCATTTTTGCGCCTCATAGCCAGATGCCAACACCAAGTGCTTACACTCAATGGTCTGTCCGGATTCCAGATGCGCACGCACGCCGCCGTGCACATTTTCGAAACGCTTAAGTTCGGTTCGTCCATGCACGTGTCCACCCAGGGAGCAAATGCGCTTCAGCAGTTTGTGGCATAGCTGATACGGGTCAACTTCCGCAGCAACTGAGCTTAATAGCCCAATGGGTGCGTCGATACCAAACCGCGCGTCCAGTGTTTTACGATCCAGCACGTCCAGCTTAAACCCGTGCGCTAAGCGCAGTTCACCTTCGGTTTCCAAGCGATGTTTGTGATACCAGCGGGAGGCAAAATAGAGGCTCTGCATCTTTTGAAAATCGATGCCGTCTAAGTTTTTTGCCAATACACTCAGGCTATCAATCGCAGCCTCGCACGCTTTGTAGGCCAGTACGCCATCCGCTACGCCGTAGCGCGCACATAAGTCCTGCATCTCGGTGTCGATTTCGTACTGCAGCAAAGCAGTGCTAGCGGCGGTGGAACCCCAGCCCGCCTCGCGCTGATCGATCACACAAACCGACATCCCTGCGCGTGCCAAATGGTCGCTAATAAGTGCGCCGGTAATTCCTGCACCAACAACCAAAACATCACAGGTTTTAGAGTCCCGCAGCCGTGGATACGAATGAATTAGGCCGTTCTTGGCAATCCAAAACGGTGCGCCACTTTTCAAGTTCATCATCGGATCACCATGCGATTAAGTAAGGCCGCAGATAATTATTGCTCCCGTGCAGACACTCAGTTCGGCAACGAACATAGTCCGCTAGGTCGTGTTAACACGCGAATGTTCGACAGCGCACTGAACGTTGAAACTCGATGCCTTAGCCTACGTACTCACCCGTCGCTTAAGGAGCGTGTCATGTTAGGAACCATTCTATTAATTGTATTAATCTTGTTGTTAATCGGCGCTATTCCCAGCTGGTCGCATAGCCGCAGCTGGGGCTACGGGCCGAGCGGTGGCTTGGGCGTGATAGTGATAATTGTTATTGTGCTGCTATTAACCGGCCGTATCTAAATGTTAGGCGGAGCTAGTTGCATAACCAAGCAGCGCCAGCGCAAGCTTGGGTGATAACAAGATGTCAAAAAATAATTAGCTAAGTAATTATGTGGGCAGGGTCGGTCATGCGTGTACGCCATTGGAGCTATAGCATTACGTTGGGCCTTGCCCTTTTGAGCGGCTGCGCAAGCTTGCCGCGAATTGTGCCGGACTTGTCGCGGCACGCCCGCCCGCCAGTCGCGCTCGAGGGTGCCCGCGGGCCGTTAAGTGCATCGCAAAGTAAGTTGATTTTGCAGCGCCTACAGGATTCTGCCAAGAAG
>JBBQBR010000276.1:0-4555 GCA_038317875.1 Lysobacterales bacterium | reverse complement strand
CTAAGTTAGTCTAGAATTTTGGTGAATGGCGACGTTTTAAGGAATCCCAGATGACCGAGAACAAAACCAAACCTACGTTGCTTCAGGTCACAGACTATATCAACGCGATCGCCGACGATTCACGGCGTGCAGATTGCGTGGCATTGTTGCAACTCTTCTCCCTAGCGACCGGGCAGCCAGCGTTGATGTGGGGCTCCGCTATTGTTGGCTTCGGTAGCTATCACTACAGGTATGACAGTGGACGTGAGGGCGATTGCTGCGCGACCGGGTTTTCTTCGCGCAAGGGTGATATCACTGTTTATTTGACGGAGGCCGTGCTTGGGCAGGCTGATCTTGTTACCAAGCTCGGTAAATTCAAAGTTGGCAAAGGCTGCCTATACATCCGCAGGTTGATCGACGTTGATCGCGAAATCCTGAGTGTGTTGGTTCGGGCAACTTTGGCGGAAAGGCGGCTCCAGGATGCTTAGCGCGTCGGTCGAAGAAATAATCCTCGACTACGCCTGCTACGGCGCCAAAACCGGCGTGCCGCTGCTGTTGATTATGGGCTTGGCGACACAGCGCACCGCTTGGCCAATGGCGTGGATTGATGCGCTAGTCGCGCGTGGGTTTTTCGTGGTTACCTTTGACAACCGCGATATTGGTTTGTCCACACGGTTAAATCATTTAGGCACGCCGAAATTGACGGGCGTGGTGCTGCGTCGTTTCATTGGTATTGGTGCATCACCGCCGTACACATTAAGTGATATGGCGGCTGACACGCTGGCGCTTTTAGATCTGTTGGAAATTAAAAGCGCGCATGTTTTAGGCGTTTCGATGGGCGGCATGATTGCGCAGCGCTTGGCGCTGGCAAACCCTGAGCGCGTGTTGAGTTTGACGTTGATCATGACGTCCAGTGGTTACCCATTATTACCACCGCCTGACAAGTCCGTACGCAAGATTTTCTCGGCAAAGCCCGCAAGTGGCATGTCTGATCGCGATGCGGCAGTGGAGTATTTGCTACGTTTGTTTGATGAAATCGGCAGCCCGGGATATCAAATTGCGCCGGAACTGCGCCGTGCACGTGCGCTGGAACAGGTGAATCGCAGTATGGCGGGCAAAGGCGCGGATCGGCAGTTAGCTGCGATTTTGGCGGATGGCACACGCTGGCGTTTATTGTCTAAGCTAACAATGCCCGTGCAAATTTTGCATGGCGTGGCGGATAAAATGGTGCCGATCGCGCACGGCAAAGACTTGGCGCGCCGTATTCCGGGTGCGCGACTCGAGATCATTCCCGGCCTTGGTCATGACCTACCTGAAGGATTAGCGGGGCTGATTGCGGATCGGATGGCCGACATTGCTGGATTGAAATGAGCGTATTGGTTTTACAAAATCGTTTGACTAACCGGCTGCAACAGCGTGCAGAGCTTGGCCTAAAACGCACGCTATTTCCATGCGCTCCAGATTCCGATGGTTACGTTAATCGCTTAGGGCAGCGCGCCATCGACTTTTCTAGCAATGACTATCTGGGCCTGCGCGGCAACAGTGAAATCAAAACGGAATTTGCGCGTGCGGCAGCGCTTTTTGGGCTGGGCGCGGGCGCTTCGCACTTATTGGGCGGCCATCATCCTGAGCATGTGCGCTTAGAAAATGCCTTATGTGAATGGACTGGGCGGCCCGCGGCGGCGCTGTTTAGCTCAGGATTTCAGGCCGCATTGGGTGCATTTGGCGCGCTGGCTGAAACAGGTGATTTAGTGGTTTCCGATCGCTTGGCACACGCGTGTCTGCTCGACGGCGCGCGCTATGCTGGGGCGAAATTGCGGCGATTCGCGCACAACGATGTCGCATCGGCGCGTGGCTTATTGGATTCCGGTGCTTCTGACGCAGTGCGCTGGCTAGTCACAGAATCGGTATTTAGTATGGATGGCGATCAAGCAGAGCTTGCCGCGCTCAGTGGCTTGGCGACGCAAAGCGGTGCCACGCTGATGCTCGATGAAGCGCATGCGATAGGCGTGCTGGGCCCGCAGGGCGGCGGCTTGGCGCGTGCGGTAGGCTTGGATATCCAAACTTGCCCGGTATTGATGCTGACTTTTGGTAAAGCACTGGGCAGTGCGGGTGCCGCGATTTTAGGATCTACGCAAGTTATTGAATCTATTATCAATTTTTCCCGCCCGTGGATTTACACCACGGCGATGCCGCCAGCCTTGGCAGCGGCAACCACCAAATCAGTCGAAGTTGCGCGCGGCGGCGATGTCTTGCGCGAGCAGCTTGCGGAAAACATTGCGCGCTTTCGTTTGAAAGCTCACGCCGCTGGTCTAGTTTTAGGCGCATCGGAAACCGCGATTCAGCCGATCTTTTACGCTGAAGCGGACGTGGTTGCGATTAGTGGCAAGCTCATGCAATTAGGCTTTTATGTACCCGCTGTGCGCCCGCCGACGGTGCCTAAGGGCGCTGAGCGTCTGCGTGTTAGCCTGCGTGCAAACCATAGCGGTGTGCAAATTGATGCTTTGGTTAATGCTTTAGCGTGTTTAGGGCATGTTTGTAATGTTAAGTGAAAGGACTTTTAGCGCTGAGGTTCTACGGATTTTGAAAATGGTAAAATTAGTAGATAAAACCGTTCGCCCTGATTCTGAGCCAGCTCGCAAAATCGGAGGGCTGGGCGTCAAGATTGCTAACGAAGCGATCATGCATCACGAAGCTATGTGCTACATGTTTCGACAGGCTGAGAACGAACGGTTTTCAGGGTATTTGTCGCCAGCTAATCACTCGTATTTTCGAGTGATTTCTCATACAAATGCTAAAACTCCGATCAGCTGTAGCAACAGCAAGAGTATTGGCCGCGCATGACTAACTCGAACGATTTTAGGCCGCTTGCCGAGCGTATGCGTCCGCGTCAAATCGCGGATATTTTAGGCCAGCCGCATTTGACTAATCCAGATAGCGCCTTGATGCGCGCGCTGGCAGCGAAGCGGCCGTATTCGATGATTTTATGGGGCCCGCCGGGTTGCGGGAAAACCACCTTGGCGCGTTTGGTGGCAAAAGCCTGCGATGCCGAATTTGCGCCGATCTCGGCGGTGTTAGCAGGCGTGGCAGAATTGCGCCAGGCGGTGGCGCTGGCAAAAAGCAATCGCGATTTGAAGCGTCAAACCGTGCTTTTTGTCGACGAGATTCATCGGTTTAATAAGGCGCAGCAAGACGCGTTGTTGCCGCATGTGGAGGACGGCACGATTGTTTTAATTGGTGCCACCACAGAAAACCCGAGCTTTGCGGTCAATGGTGCGCTGTTGTCACGCGCGCGGGTGCATGTGCTGAAAGCAGTTGAGCCGCAGGCGATTATCGAGCTATTAGCACGCGCATTGGCCGATGTCGAGCGTGGTTTAGGCGGCAAAAGCGTCGAAGCGGGCGCACTTAAACGCATCAGCGAATTAAGCGACGGGGATGCCCGGCGTGCGTTGATTTTGTTGGAAGTAACGGCGGAAATTGCGGGCGATGCAACGATTTCTATCGCTCAAGTTGAGGCCGCAGGCGGCGATGGCTATCGGCGCTTTGATAAAGGTGGCGATCTGCATTTTGATCAAATTTCCGCGCTGCATAAAACCATCCGCAGCTCCAACCCAGATGCAGCACTGTATTGGCTGGTGCGCATGTTAGATGGCGGCGTTGACCCGGAATATCTTGCGCGTCGCTTGACTCGCGTTGCCAGTGAAGACATCGGCAATGCTGACCCGCGCGCGTTGGCGTTAGCGCTTTCTGCCTGGCAAAGTTTGGAGCGCTTAGGCGCGCCAGAAGGCGAGCTGGCACTGGCGCAATTGGTACTGTATTTGGCCTCAGCGCCGAAAAGCAACGCCGCTTATGTCGCGTTCAAAGCGGCAAAAGCGTTCGTCGCCGAACACGGCACTCTGGAGGTGCCGAATCATTTGCGTAATGCGCCGACCAAACTGATGAAAAATTTAGGCTTCGGCGCGCACTACCAGTACGACCACGACGCGCCCGATGGTATTGCGCTTAGTCAGTTCGGTTTTCCCGAAGGCTTTGAGGCCACGCAGTTCTACCAGCCCGTTACGCGCGGGCTAGAGATCAAAATTGGCGACAAGCTCGCCTGGATTCGGGCCGAACGGCGAAGGGCGCAAAAAGGCGGTACGCGATGAAATTCATAGCGCTAGCATGGGTATTTTTAGGCGGCGGCTTAGGTGCCAGCGCACGTTTCCTGCTGAGCGAATGGCTGCGGCCAATGCTGAAATCAGGCTTTCCCTGGCCAACGTTCGCGGCGAACGTAATCGGCTGTGCGCTCGCCGGCTTTTTAGCCGCACGTTTTGGCATAAGCAGCCCCGAACACCCGTGGCGCGCATTCATGCTAGTCGGCGTGCTCGGCGGCTTCACCACGTTTTCCGCATTTGGCCTGGAAAGTTTGATTTTGGTGCAGCAAGGGCGAATTTTGCTGGCGACTACCTATGTATTAGCAAGTGTGCTAGGTGGTTTGCTAGGTGTTTGGCTGGGGATTATGCTGGCGCGATAGTTTTGAGGGCTTCGCGGGGATATTTCATTCCGAGCATCAGCTTGCCGGTTCATTCAACCGCGT
>JBBQBR010000275.1:0-4557 GCA_038317875.1 Lysobacterales bacterium | reverse complement strand
GATTGCCCAGTGCGGTGAACAGCAGCGGTGCGGTTTCGCCGCTAATACGCGCCACGCCCAGCAAAATGCCGGTCAAAATCCCCGGCCAAGCGGCACGCGCTAAAATTTGAATATTCATTTTCCACAGCGGTATGCCCAGACTTAAAGCCGCCTCGCGCATTTGCGTGGGCACTAACTTAAGCATTTCATCGGTGGTGCGCACCACCACCGGAATAATAATCAATGCCAACGCCACGGAACCCGCGATTGCGGAGTAGCCGCCAAAGGGTTTGACCAGCAGGCCGTAAACGAAAAGCCCGAGCACAATCGAGGGTGCCGACAATAAAATGTCATTAATAAAACGAATTGCTTCGCCGCGCTTGGTGTGATTGGCGTATTCCGCCAAATAAACGCCTGCCGCTACGCCAATCGGCGCGCCCATAGCAGTACCCAACGCGCAGATCAACACGCTGCCAAAAATCGCGTTCGCAAGCCCGCCGGACTCTACCCCAGGCGGCGGCGTCATCTCGGTAAACAGCGATAAGCTCATTGCGGCAGCGCCCTTGCCGAGCGTGGTCCACAAAATCCAACCGAGCCAAAATAAGCCAAATAGCGCCGCCGCTGCAGACAGCGTAAGCATCACGCCATTGATAATTTTGCGCTTACGATAGCGGCGTTCGACAAAATCGGCTTTGCTGATTTGGCGAGCGCTATCTGACTGCGCAACTTGACCGGAATTTGCACTCATGTGCCCGCCCGCTTCGCCAGTTGCCGCAGCATTAATTTCGCCGGAATAAGCACGGCTAGAACCACCATAAACAACACAAATGCAAGCGCGATTAAGGACGACTCGTATAGCGGCGAAATCGACGCTTCCGCAAATTCATTGGCAATAGTTGCCGTAATTGAGGTGCCTGGATCTAGTAGCGACGGGCTGAAATTAAAGGAATTTCCCAGCACAAACGTGACTGCCATGGTTTCCCCTAGCGCACGCCCCAACCCCAAAAAAATCGCGCCTATACTGGCCGAACGGGTGTAAGGCAGCACGATATGCCAAACCACTTCAGTCGTGGTCGAGCCCAACGCGTATGCGGATTCTTTTAATTGACTAGGTACCGATAGGAAGACTTCGCGTAGCACCGAGGCGATAAACGGGATCACCATAATTGCTAGCACCAGACCCGCAGTGCCCATGCCGACACCCAAGGGCGGGCCGCGAAACACCGGGCCAATCAGCCACAGCTGACCCAAATTAGCGTCCATCCATGGAAACACGTGCTCACCTAGCAACGGCACCAACACGAATAAACCCCACATGCCATAAACAATAGACGGGATACCCGCGAGTAGCTCGATTGCGGTGCCTACTGGGCGGCGCATCCAGCTAGGCGCGAGTTCCGTCAAAAACACCGCGATCCCAAAACTGATTGGCACCGCGATGACCAGCGCAATCACTGAGGTCACCAGCGTGCCATAAATGGGCACGAAGGCACCGAACTGCAGATTGACCGGATCCCAAGTGCTGGAAGTGATGAAGCCAAAACCAAAGGTAGAAAACGCTTCGCGCCCGCCCCAAAACATCGTTCCGATCGTCGCAAGCAATGTGAAAAAAACCGACCAAGCGGCCAGCCCAGTCAACCAAGCGAAGGCTCGATCTTTGCGGGCATCCTGCTGGGCAATCGCTGCCAGCCGCTGATCGTTTACAGCTAATGTAGTCGCGAATGGCATGCTTGCTATTTGTTTGTTGGCGTTAGTATTTTAGGTTCGCAATCCAGTACGCGTTGATTTGCGCCACTAACTCATTTGGTAAGGCTACATAGCCCAAAGCTTCCGCTGATTTACTGCCATTAGCATAAACCCACTTAAAAAATTCCAACGCCGCTTTTGCGCGCTCAGGTGACGTTGGAAGCTTTTGCATCAGCATAAAATTGGTGGCAGTAATCGGCCAAGATGCCGCACCCGGCGCATCGGTAATCACCAAGTAGAAATCTTTGCTATTTTTCCAGTCGGCGCTGGCGGCGGCAGCGCGAAAGCTGTCGAGCGTTGGTTGCACAAACTTTCCAGCGGCATTTTGCATGCTGATGTGCGACATTTTATTGAGCGTCGCGTAGCTCAGCTCGACATAGCCCAGCGCGCCATTAATGCGCTTGGTGTATGCCGCAACCCCTTCATTGCCCTTGCCACCCAAACCCGTGGGCCAACGCACGGCCACGCCTTCGCCGACTTTAGCTTTCCACTCGGCATTTACCTTCGACAGATAATTAACGAAGTTAAAAGTCGTGCCAGAGCCATCCGAGCGATGCACCACCGTGATACGCACATTCGGCAACGCCAAACCCGCATTCAGTGCCGCGATTTCGGGCGCGTTCCACTGCGTAATTTTGCCGAGAAAGATATCGCCCAGCACTTTACCGCTGAGCTTAACTTGACCGGCATTAATGCCTTTTAAGTTCACAACCGGTACGACGCCGCCGATCACTGATGGAAACTGCACAAGGCCAGCAGCGGCCAATTCTTCTGGCTTCAACGGCGCATCGGTAGAACCAAAGTCGACAGTTTTGGCCTTGACTTGCGCGATGCCACCGCCGGAACCAATCGACTGATAGTTAACTTTGACCTGCGTCGCAGCGTTGTAATCGCTAGACCAACGGCTCATGGCTGGGAACACAAATGTTGCGCCAGCGCCGGTGATTTCGGCGGCAAAACTCAAACTCATGCTCAAACTTGCGCACACGGCAAGCATGCTTTGTTTCAGGGTGATTTTCATGATAGTGACTCCATAAAGGTTGCGAAGCAAGCTAGCTGCCAGATATGACAGTTAAATGACGGCCGCGTCAAGCGCATGCCCATTGATTAAGTTGATCGCTTTGATTTTAATTTGGTGCAGAGGGGATTTGGCGAGCGCGGCGGGAATTAGCGCTTTTGCGCAAATTCATCCTGAATCTGGCCTAGCGAACCTTGGTAAATGGCAAGTTACCGAACTAAACAAAAAGGACGGGATTTCGAATTATGGCGCGCGCCACACCGGCGTATTGCGCGCTGTTGCTCGCAGATTGCGCGAGTGCTTGCTTTGCCAGTTCTTGACTAAGTTGATCGCCTTTAACTTGCGCTTGCCGAAGCAAATTAATGAGCAGTTTCACTGCATTAAGTATTGCTAACCGGTCGTCGCGCAGGCGCTTACGATTTAGATGACAAATTTCAATCGTCTTTTTACCGCGTAAAGATTCGTCAATAGCGCTGCCGTCGGGAGCAAAAGAAATGTGTAGTTCCGGCTCATCAACGCACGGGTTGAGCAAGAGCGGCCGTTCAATCGACAAATCACCGTCGTGATACATGCAGCGATTTTGCTCAATTTCTAACGGAAACTGATCGAGCTTGCCTGCAGCAGGCCCAGCGCCTTCGGTCAGTGAGGCGCGATCATGCCGCCTTTGATTACAAAAGGCGCAACTGGGAAGCAAATTACTCCATGTATAGGCCAGCCAGTAATAACCTGGGTGTGCAGAATTTTCAGCGACCTTGCCTTTAGGCCGATAGTGCTCCACGTCCCAATCCGCATTGATGCCAATCTTTGATTCGCAATAAGCGCACTTTTGCTCAAATAGCTTTTCAAGCACTTTGCGTACTTCGAGATGGGCGTAAATATCATCGTCGATTTTGTGCACCGCTCCTTCAAGTAATGCGCGCGCAGTCGCTGTCTGCGCTGCATCTAACCAACTTTTGACGGGCGTTAACGCGCCAGTACCTGCGACTATGCGATCTCGAATACCGCGAATCACAGACTTGACGCTTTCGCTGCGGCCAGCACTTCCTTTAGCGCTGCATCCAATTCTGGATCCACTTCTGCCAAGCGATTACGGCTGGGTTTTGACAAGGTTAGGGAAGCTAAACCAAACGCATTTGGGTTATGCCGGGGATTTGACGTGGTTACAGAAGCTACACCGAACGCATCTTGGCTGGTCAGGCCTGGCACGCCTATACGTTGCTCAGATCGCGATGCACTGACCATCGCCGCTTTGAATATCTCTCGTGCGTTTTCCGTTTCACGCGTTTCTGCGGGTGCATCGAATAGATTTGGGTGCACCAAGACATCTTCAGCACTATATCCGGTCAAATCAGGCGTCGGTACACGCGCGATGCTGCCATCAGCTTGGCGCTGCAGCGAAATCACATGGTCACTGGCAACGCTCAGTGCCACAAGTGGCGAATGGGTGGTCACGATGATCTGGCACTTGGGCAGTAAAGCCTGCAGCTTCGGCAATATCTCTAACTGCATGGATGGGTGCAGATGCTGCTCGATTTCATCCACCAGCAACACGCCGCAAATATTACCTTCCGCGTCGAACGCATCGGCCTTCATCGCTTGCGCAAAAAAATCCAGTATCCAAGTGAAGGTAATTCGATGGCCGTCAGCCCACGAATGAAAATCGTGTTGCTCATTGTTTGGCCCATGAATCTTCAAGCCTCCGCCTGACACGACTTCGATAGATTGGCCCTCTGCAAGGCCGATTAGGCGTTCAAGGGATTTCCACATGGCGTCAAAGGTGGGCGCATCAATACGGTCCTGCAGCCTTCTAATGG
>JBBQBR010000274.1:0-4579 GCA_038317875.1 Lysobacterales bacterium | reverse complement strand
CCAACAAAAGTAACGCACTGAATCCATCGCCAAGCAGTCCGTCTAAGCTAAACAATACCGGCTGACCCGCCAGTTGCCAAAGCTGTAGCAACACGCTGACGCCTATGCCCAGCAGCACAATCAGCCAAAAATGCACGTCCGGCCGCTCCGGCGCTATTGATCGTGCGCGTACGCCAAAGCAAAGCAGCAGGCCTGCCATAATCGTTTTCGCAAACTCTAGCAACGCGGCAGTCATGTTGGATGCTTGTGATGTTTCAATTTTTCAGCGGAGCAGTCGTGATGACGCCAGTGTAGCCGATGCCGCGCAAATGTTGCGTTCACGCCGCGTGTCCGGAGGTAACAACCTTCTGGAGGTAACAACCTAAGCGCAACAACCGCTGTGTCTGTAGCACTGCGAATCCCGCTACCATGCAAGCCACTCAACTTAAGCCAGACACACTTTAAATGCAGACTAATGCAAGCCCCGATGCGCAAAGCCTGCTCAATGTGCGGGATTTACGCCTGCGTTTTGGCCGCGCTGAGATCCTATCAGGCGTGTCTTTTAGCTTAAAGCGCGGCGAAGCGCTTGGACTAGTCGGGGAATCAGGCTCAGGCAAGACCACGACCGCCCTGAGCGTGATCCAGCTTTTGTCAGAATCAGCAAAGTTATCTGGCTCCATTCGATACCAAACGCGTGATGGAAAAGTTTTGGAGTTACTAGACCTACCAGAGGCGAAGCTGGTGCGATTGCGAGGCTCTGAAATTGGCATGGTCTTTCAAGATGCTTTGGCAGCACTGAATCCGGTACGCAGCGTCGGTAGTCAGCTGCGTGAAGTGTTGATTGTGCATCGTGGTGTGTCAGGCAAGCCCTTACATGCAGCCGCGCTAGCTTGGCTAAAACGAGTTGGCATCAACGATGCGGACGTGATTATCAAACGTTATCCGCATGAGCTTTCCGGCGGGCAGCGCCAGCGTGTACTCATTGCGCTAGCATTGGCTTGCGAGCCCGCACTGCTTATTTGCGACGAGCCCACGAGCTCCCTAGACGTTACGGTGCAAAAGCAAGTCATTACGTTGTTGAGCGATTTGCGCCGCGAAGTTGGCTTAAGCATGCTTTTTATCAGCCACGATTTAGCACTCACGTCTGAACTGTGCGATCGCATCGCCGTCATGAGAAATGGTCAGATCGTCGAAATAGATCAGGCAAGCCATATTTTTAACTCGGCCACACATCCCTACACGCAAGGCTTACTCAAGTGCCGCCCGAGCTTAACTAGCAATCCAGAAAAACTGCTCACGGTGGCTGATTTTGAAGCCGGAAACACCGAGCAAATACCGCGCGACGTTGCCAGGCGCGCGGCGGAACTTAATGCGGCACCGGAGTTTTTACGCGTAGAAAATCTAGTCGCAAGCTATCCAGCACGCGGCTTAGCGCAGCTCTGGCAAAAACCAAAGCTTGCGGTCGAACGGGTAAATTTTAGCCTTAAACGCGGCGAGTGCTTAGGCATCGTCGGCGAATCAGGCTCGGGTAAAACCACCCTAGCCCGCTGCTTAGTGCGCTTACATAATGACTGCAGTGGCAGCATTTTGCTGGATGGCACCGAGCTTATGACTCCGAGTGGCGCGAACTTACGCAAGCTGCGCCGACGCTTTCAGATGGTGTTTCAAGACCCGTATTCGTCGTTAAACCCGGCCCTGAGTATTGAGCGCACGTTGCTTGAACCGCTGATCGTGCATGGTTTACATCCGACGCGGCGCGGCGAACGGGTGCTGGAATTGTTAGATGCCGTAGGCTTAAGCGCCAGCGCACTGGAACGCAACCCAGCAGAGTTCTCAGGCGGGCAGCGCCAACGCATCGCGATCGCACGCGCCTTAGCGGTTGAGCCAGAACTGCTCATCTGCGATGAATCCGTCAGCGCCCTTGATGTTTCCGTGCAGGCGCAAATTTTGAATCTGATCAAAGACTTGCAAAAGCAGTTCGGTCTCACTTTGATTTTTATCAGTCATGACTTAAGTGTGATCCGCTTTTTAGCCGATCAGGTTTTGGTGATGGCCGATGGTGCGACAGTCGAGCACGGCGCTTGCGAGTCGGTCTATGTAAATCCACAGCATCCGATTACCCGCGGATTGTTAGCGGCGGTTCCGCGCGGGATCGGGTTAAGCTGACCGGCTGCGCCGCAGCAAACTCAAACCCCATAAGCACCAGCCGAGCATTAGCAATAGGCCGCCAAACGGCGCAATTTTTGCCAGAAAGGGCGGCGCACCCAAGGCCAATGCCAGCAGGCTTGAACAAAATAATAGCGTGCCAACCACAAAAGCAAAACCGGCCAGCATTCGAATCGGCAACTGCTTGGCGCTTTGCTGCGTGCCTAAAATGATCAGCACCAGCGCATGTACGATCAACATGCGCAACGCCAAGTCGAAACGCAGCTGCGCGCTCGGCATTAGGGTGAATAAATGCGCGCCTAGCGCGCCTAAAACCACCCAAATCAGGCCCAAAAAGCTGCCAAAAACACCGAAGAATCTTGCCATCGTGCGTATTTCCTATGTTTGCCCGTCAAAAACAGTCAAAAACTGCGGTTTTTTATCTCACCACTTGCATTAAGTATGTCTTGTAAGTTATTGTTTTGACTCGCCATCAACAGCGACCGGTACCTAGCCGAAGAACAATAGCAGCAGCGTCTAAAATGTGCGCTCGAAATAACTTAGTTGTCGAATAATGTTTTGAGCAAATCGCAAATAGACACTTTTTAGGCAGCAGGAAGCTGCCTTTTTTTTCGCCTGCTTTTTAGCGAACTGCTTAGCCAAATGGCGCGAGTCAGGGCTCGCCGCAAAGCAAGCGCCGAATGTGCTCATCCATTGTTTCTTGTCGCATGCGGCATTCGCGCTGCAAATCGCTGTGGTGTTGCTGAATCCATTTCTCAATTAGAACCCCGGCATTTGGACCGCTGAAATCATCAATTTCGCTGCTGGCGCCAACCGCAAAACCCAAGGCAGCAGGCCCAAAGGTTTTGACCAAAAATCGACTTACGTCACTAAACATTTGCGGCTCGCGTAGGCGCAAGCCAGCAAGTGGATTCGGCGCATCATCGGCAAACGGATCGTGGTAGCGACGAAAAGCACCGCCGCCCTGATTGGAATCGGCAGCATTAGCAGCGACCTGCGCTGCAGCATCCCTTCCTTGCCCAAGCAAGTCGCGCGGCCCCTTACCAGAACCGGCTCGCGCAAACGGATCGGACGGTAAACCGCTAGCACTATCACTGCGCGAAGAGGTTGCCGAATTTTGCGCCGTCGAGGCATCTGCATTCGGCGCATTTGCGCTTGAACCCTGGGCTGTCGTTGATGGCGCTGTGGAAGGATCAATGCCGCTGGTATCTAAATCGGCACTTTCGGTAGCCGCAATTGGCGTTTGCACTGCCATCGTAGGCCGGCCAATTTCGCCACGTGCCACTTCCAGGCGCACAGAATCCGCGGCGCTCACTTTAACCGGTGCGCTCGTCAGCACCGGACGCGCCGCCGCCGCCGGTGCAGTCGGTGGCGCAATGATAGGCGTGACTGCTTGCGCGTCAACGCTTAAATCAGGCGCTGCAGCGCTAACCGGGTTCGCACTCGCTGCGTCCGCACGACTCAGTACCGGCCGCGCTACCGCAGCAGGCACCGTAGGTTTAGCGACAACAATGCTTAATTTTGCTTGCTCAACGCGCAAATCTGGCTTTGGCGCGTCGGGCTGCACGCGCATGGGGCGTGTGATATCCACCGCTTGCACGGGATCAGCAATTTGACCGATTACCGGCTTTTCATCAGTAATCGTCAAATCCACGGGCGACCGGTCAATACTTCGATTCGCGGTCGCCACAGGATTTGCCGCAATGACCGGCTCTATATTAAGTGTCTGCACACCGGGTAAAATAGAGATTGGTGCGGCAGCGATATGGTCAGGTGCCGCGTTTACATCCATAGCAAGTGGACGCACAGGCGTTGAAACAGCATCTGAATTCGCGGGCGCTCCATTGCGGGCGCCGCGCTCTTGTGCGGGCAGCTCTGTTGTAGCCGCCGCCGCCACGTCCACACTCGGCACCAACACGATTTCAGGCGCGCTAGGCGCAGGCGTTGCTTCTATGGCTAACAAGGGCTGCGGCGCGGGTGTTGAATGGGCAATACTGACGACTGCAGCCGCCTGCGCTGGGCTGGGTTGCGAAGGGCTGGGTTGCGAAGGACTTGTTTGAGATGCACTTGTTTGAGATGCACTTGCCTGTGCGGCATTTGCTTGTGAAGTGCTGGGCGGCTGCGCTTCGATTGGCAAAGGTACAGACTGACTACTTGATTGACGTTCACTCGAACTTTGTGCAACTGGCGCGCTTGCAACGGGCTTGGGTGTTGGCCCCATCGGGCCTGGATCCAAATTGATTTCATACTCAAGCGGTTCTTCAGGCTCATCCAATTCTGCGGGCAAGGCGATTTTGGGCAGCCGAAGATAAGGCGGGCTAAATAGCTGATAGAGCGTAATTCCCTGAATCACGAGCATGAACAAAAATGCGGGCAGCGCCAAAGCCAAGTTTTGCCGCCGTGCCTTGGGATGGCGATAGGGTTTGGGCCTGCG
>JBBQBR010000273.1:0-4587 GCA_038317875.1 Lysobacterales bacterium | reverse complement strand
GTCGGTACTCGAGGCGATGCCCAATCCCTCGCGATATTTGGCGACCGTGCGCCTCGCAACCATTACGCCGCGTGCTTTGAGTAATTCCATCAGCGCGCTGTCTGACAGTGGTTTATTGGTGTCTTCCAAATCAATGAGTTTTCGAATCATCTCGCTGATTGCTGTTGCAGAAGCCTCGCCGCCGTCGCGCGTTGAAACGCCGGATGAAAAAAAGTGCTTGAACTCGAACAGCCCTTTAGGCGTATGCATGTATTTACGGGTGGTGACTCTGGAAACCGTGGATTCATGCAGTTCACACTGTTCGGCAATTTGCCGCAACACCAGGGGCTTCATGTATTCGATGCCGTGGTCAAAAAAACCTTGCTGCTCACGTACGATCGCTTGCGCCACCCGCAAAACCGTGTCCTCGCGCTGCGCTAGGCTCTTGATCAACTGCTTGGCATCCGCCATTTGTGTGCGGATGTAGCTTGCATCATCGCGTTTCGCCCGCGCGGCAATCGCGTCAAAGCTGGCACCTACGCGCACTCTAGGCATGGCGTCCGGATTCAAACGAACTTCCCAAACCCCTAAGCGTTTGCGCACTTCAACGTCGGGTA
The DNA here is from genome assembly GCA_038317875.1 of Lysobacterales bacterium. GTDB lineage: Bacteria > Pseudomonadota > Gammaproteobacteria > Xanthomonadales > SZUA-5 > JANNYA01. Next base: position 3,991 of record JBBQBR010000273.1, on the reverse strand, counting down.
TGACGTACTCGTCACTGGCAACGTAAAAGCCTGAGCCAGGCCGAGGATTCAACTCGCGTATTAGCTGAATCGCTGCGCTTAGTTCGCACAATTCCACTTCATGCAATTTTGCCAGCTTGTCGCGATCTGCCTTCGCAAGCAGCTCAACGCCGCTTTCAATTAGCGCAATCGCCAAACTTCGTCTGGGGTGAATGCGGTTTTGTAGCTGCACAATCAGGCATTCGCTTAAGCTTCGTGCCAGCACGCCGACCGGATCGAAACGCATCAAGCGCTGCCGCACGATTTCCAAATCAACTGGGTTGACCAAAATATCCGGTGCCAACGCGGCGCGCTGATAGTCGATAGGCTCACGCAAATAGCCATCGTCTTCGACTGAGTCGATCAGTACTTCACCAATGACCCTGTCTCTAGGGCTCATGGGCGTTAGGCCAAGCTGCCAGCGCAAATGTTCGCGCAGCGTTGTTTGTGCCTTTGCGCGGCCTTCAAAGCTGCCGCTTTCCTCATCCGAGTCGCCGCCGCTACCAGCACCCCAATCGCGAAGCTCGGACATTTCGCGCATTTCGTTAAATTCGACGTCAAGATCAGCGCCGCCGTCGTCGCTGCTTGCGCTATTGGGTTCGGGTTCGCCGCTTTCGTTAACACGTTCGGAAACGATTTCCGACTCGGAAACGCTTTCTTTCTCGACGTTGCTGGCGCGTTCCTGGCTCAAAAACTCTGCCGTTAGATCGAGTGACTTGCGATCCGCCTCGCTGGTGCAGTCATCACTATTTGGTGCGCTGGCAAAATCGTCGTCAGGTTCTAACACCGGGTTCGATTCCAACATCGATGAGATCTCGACGTCCAGTTCCAAATTACTCATCGCCAGCAGTTTGATCGCCTGCTTAAGCTGTGGCGTCAAAGAGAGCTGGGTACCTAGTCTGAGCTGTAGAGCGGGTCGCATTACAAGAAGTGTGCCAGCTTTTTAAACGAAAAGGCGAGTGTTCAGGTAAAACTTTTGGCACTCGAAAGTCTCACTTTTATTAAGGCGGTAATTTTATTCGCAGGGCTTTGCTTCCGCTTGCCATATGCCTGACTTTTTGCACAGCAGAATTTGTTTTTTGCTGCAGGCTGATTGTTCGTCATTAACTTGCTAAAAATAAGTGAAGATATCCTCCTAAGCCATTTTGCATTCACGAGTTGCCAGCTGAAGTCTTCGTTCGCGATTTGATATTCCGACTTGATACCCGTTTCGCCGAGCGAAAAAATTCAACTTGATTTGGACCGTATCCAATTCCTTTATCGGCAGCCAGTGCAGCAAGGTGATTGCGATTGGGGCAGAACACAAATAAGCGTTTATATATTCTGGTCAGTCTGGTCAGTCTGGTCAGTCTGGTCATAGGAGGTGAAATGTCCGCTTGGCAACTTCAGGCCGCGAAGGCCAATCTGTCGGAACTGGTGAAACGTGCGCAAAGTGAAGGGCCGCAGGAAATTACCGTGCACGGCAAGCCGATCGCAGTTGTGCTTTCGCACAGCGCATTTGCGGAAATTTCGGGCAGCGAAGAATCGTTTGTGGGTTTCATGCGTCGATCCCCGTTGTATGGGCTGGATTCCCTGCTGTTGGAACGCGATTGCAGCTTAACTCGAGAGGATGTAGCGCTACTTTGAGCTACTTGATTGATACCAATGTCCTTTCCGAGGCGAGGCGTAAAAAGCCCGATGCGCAGGTGCAGAGCTGGCTAGCAGCGCGCCCGGCTACAAAACTGTATCTAAGCGTTTTAACTTTAGGCGAGATTCGCAAAGGTTTTGAGCAATTGACGCCATTTAATGCCGAAAAAAGGCGGAATTACTGGATTGGTTGGAACTAGAACTGCCGCAGTACTTTCAAAAACGTCTGCTGAGCGTTGATGCGCGCGTGGTCGATGTGTGGGGAAAGATGGTTGCTAAGGCCGCCCGTCCATTGCCCGCCATTGATAGCCTGCTGGCGGCAACGGCCCTCGCGCACCAGCTGGTGTTAGTGACCCGTAACGTCAAGGATTTTGTCGGTTTAGGGGTCGATGTGCTCGATCCTTGGCAGGTTGCTAACTAAAAATTTGATCAGTTCATCGGCAGACAAAGTTGGTTAACGAAATCAAGTCATACGAGTCTAGATTTCTGTGCCGCCCGAACCGGGCGAACGTGGCAATATCGTTGACATTGAATAACCGGCCAAAACGCATGCCAGCGAATCTTGCAAAGTTATACCCAACCCCGTTCGAGCAAGGCAATCAAAACCAAACGACAACCTGGGCCGCGTGCATCGCGTTTTATGAAAAATTAGCGGCCGATTTCGCGAATATGCTGCATTTTGCTCAGATTGGCACTTCCGATGCAGGCGTGCCGATGCACGCGGGCGTGGTCAGCTCAGACGGTGTTTTTGACTGCGCTGAGTTAAAACGAATGAAGCGACCCATTTTTTTCAATAACAATGGCATTCATCCGGGCGAGCCCGAAGGCATCGATGTTTGTATGGCGTTGGTGCGGGATTTTTGTATTGACCCTGAGCGTTTGGCAGCGTTGGGGCAAACGGTATATTTGTTTATCCCGATATATAACGTCGATGGCAGCCTGAATCGGCAAAATACCTCGCGAGTCAACCAGGATGGGCCGGAACAATTTGGCTTTCGCGCGAATAGCCGAAACCTGGATTTAAATCGCGATTTTATTAAGTGCGATAGTTTGAGCGCGCAGGTTTTCAATCATTTTTTCAGCGCGTGGGATCCAGATGTGATGGTCGATACGCACACCTCCAATGGCGCTGACTACAGCTACACAATGACCTTGATTCAAACCCAAGCGGACAAGCTGGGCGGCGCACTAGGAACATATTTGCGCGATTCCATGCTGCCCGCGATTTTTCAAGAGATGACGGCGCGAGGCTGGCCGACTTGCCCGTATGTCAATCCAGTCAAAATAACGCCGGATGATGGTATTGAAGACTTTTTAGAGACGCCGCGTTTTTCAACTGGCTATGCCGCTTTGCATCACACGATTGGTTTTATGCCTGAAACGCATATGCTGAAGCCTTACGCAGATCGCTATGCGTCAATGCGGGCATTGGTGCAAACGGTCCTAGCGTTCACTGTGACGAATGCATCGCTAATTCAAGCCCTGCGCGCGCAAGCAAAAGCGGAGGCAGCTAAAAAATCGCTCTGGCCGGTGTGCTGGCAGGCGGATTACAGCCGCCAGTCAAAATTTCACTTTAAGGGCTACAAGGCGGTGCAGCGCCCAAGCAAGCTTGGCAATTATCAGCGTTTAGCCTACGACCGGACGCAGCCTTGGGACGCGGATATTGCCTATTTCAATTACTTCATCCCATCCGTCGAGATCAAAACCCCCAAAGCGTATTTGATTCCGCAGGCGTGGCGTGAAGTGATCGAGCGGTTGACCTGGAACCAAGTTGAACTAGCGCGATTAGATGCCGATCAGGCGTTTTTCGCACAGAGTTATCAGATCGTGTCGGTAAAATCGCGAACGGATGCTTACGAAGGCCATCTGTTTCACGACGAAGTCGCGCTGCAACGGCGAAGCGAAGTCATGCATGCCCGCGCTGGGGATTATGTGCTTGATTTGCGCCAGCCCAATGCGCGCTACGCGGTGGAAACGTTAGAGCCGCAAGCGCACGACAGCTTTTTTAGATGGGGCTTTTTTAATAGCATTTTGGAGAAGAAAGAAGCGTTTTCCGATTACGTATTTGAAGATAGCGCGCTGGAAATGCTGCAGGAAGACGCCGAGTTGAACGCTAAGTTTGAACTATGGAAGCTGCAATTTCCTGAGCTTTTGTCGGATCAAAACGCGGTGCTTGAATTTATCTTTGCGCATGGTTCGCGCCATCACGAACCCGAGTGGCGGCGCTACCCGGTATATTCAGTTTTTGATGAAATTTAAGACTCAAATTACGCCTGCGTAGGGCGCGTTGCATGCGCCTAAAGCGTTCGCAATAAAACGGGTTCACTTAGTAACGCACGTGTTCAAG
>JBBQBR010000272.1:0-4592 GCA_038317875.1 Lysobacterales bacterium | reverse complement strand
ACACAAAGTGCTGTGGCTGCGTCAGTATTTGTGCGGCTCTGCCCTTCGACAAGCTAAAGGCGCGAACGGTTCTTTTAGATTGGGTTCGAAAAAACTCATACTGCATAAAATCAATTTGAATCGCAGCATTCGGGTATGACGAATGCGTGGTGGCACTACTCCAACGCAATAATCACTGCAGCGCGCTGCGAATGCCAAGTGATGGGGATTACAAAAGCGCGGATGTCCTTAGGCAAGCGCACGGTTTCTAATGCGCCCGCGATCACGACCGGCACTGAAATCATAAACTCTGAACCAAATTCGGCGCGCGCATTACCGGCGATGGTGTTGGCAATTTCACCCACTAAATCTAGCCGCATATCGTGCGTGACATCGCGTTCGCCCATGTTAATCAGCACGCTGCGCAACATATTGGTTGGCGCGGTGAAATACACCACGCCTTTACGGCCGCCAGAGATACCAATGATCCCGGTCATGTCATAGGCCAGGGTTTCATTGGTTTCGGATAAGTAAGGCGTGCCAACTTCCGCTGCTAAGCGCGTTACTTGAACAAAATAGCGCGTCGCACCTTCGATGAAAACTTTAAGTTTCGACTCATCCATGGCCGTGACCCGCCTCCTGAGCACCGCGAATCAATTCTTTCATCGCTTCATTCAATTCCCGATCACTGAAAGGTTTGCATAAAAACCCGTGTGCACCTTGCTTGAGTGCTTCAATCGCCGTGGCTTTGTCGGCTAACGCCGAAATGACTAGCACCAATGAATCATTGCGCAGCTTAAGCACTTCCCGAATACACTGAATGCCGTCCATTTCCGGCATGGTGATATCCATCGTCACCAGCTCGGGGCGAAACTTAGCAAACATGCTGACCGCTTCACGGCCATTTTTTGCGGTCCCAACGACCTCGACGTTGGCGATGTGGATCGTCCGCGAAATTTTGTTGCGGATGACGTTGGAATCGTCAACGACCAGTAATTTCATACCCATAACAGTCTAGCCTTTTCTGAGTGAACCTGTATTTTTGGTGCTGATTGCCCCGTCAATACGGGGCCTGATTTCCACTTTTGAAGATGCACTAAACCTGGGGCAAGATCAGCTTGAACTGGGTGCCCTTGTTCGCTGCGGTGCCCAGACGAATTTGGCCTTTGACCGATTGCACGCGATCACGCACTAGATTCAAGCCCACGCCACGCCCAGCATCCTCCGTCACTTGATTCGCGGTCGAAAAATCGGGTTCAAAAATGAGCGTTAATAACTGCTTGCTATCCCATTTTTGCGCTTCTTCCGGCGTCAAACGGCCTTTCTTGATTGCGGTTGCGCGCAGCTTTTCCGAATTGATACCTGCGCCGTCATCCCGGAAAGTCAGTTCATATCCGGCCGCTGTGGTCGCAAAACTTGCCACCAATGTACCGCGCTCCGGTTTGCCTAGTGCTTTACGTTGCTCTGGCTGCTCAATGCCGTGCACGACGGAGTTCCGCACAAATTGCACCAGCGCGTCGTTAATCAACCGCACATAGCCGGGCGGCACTTTACCGGGCTCCAAACCCTCGCCGACGAAGCGCGCTTGCTTGCCGCCCCGGCGCGCCAAGCTTTCGGTAAATTCTTTTAATGGCTCAATAAATGGCGCGGGTGCTGAAGATACATTGCGCTGCGAATTCGCGTCTTCTTCGTCTTCATCGCCCATCGCACTGCGCACTTGGCTGAGGCGGTTGAGCAGAATGCGCACCGAATCCAGCTGGGTGAACAGCTCTTCCAGTTTGATGGTAAAGGGCAAGAAGTCATTGCCGGTCAGGGAGCCTTTAGCACGCAAATCGGTCAGGATCGATTCCAACTCATGCGCGGCGCCCTGGAAGCTCTTCAAGCCTAGCGCAGCGCTCTCGCCTTTGATCGAGTGGATCCAGCCGAACATTTGATGCACTTTGTCTTTGAACTCAATCGGCGAGGAGCTCTGCCGACGCAAGGCTTCGTTGACGCGCTCCAACGATTCCTGTGCCCGCTGCATAAAGCCACGCAGCACTCTAGGTTCCACATGCAGCAATTCGACCAACATATCCATTTGCGCTTGTGTACGTTCCTGACTTTCGCGCAGTTCTTGCTCCAACAACACGCGCTTGCTGATATCGCTTACGGTTACTAGCAAATGCGACAACTTGCCCGCAACAAACACCCGCTTAAAGCGAAAGCCTAAAAATTTCGTTTCAAAAGCACCTTGACCATCATCAAAATTCAGTTCCACCACGTCAAGAGGATTCAAATCTTGTACCAACCGTTCGTTGACGCGCTCGCCAAACAGCAACTCAAGATAGTCCTTAGCCGTACGCGCAATCTTTTCAGGAACCAAGTTGCGCATGATGTCGAAGAAGTTTTCACCCGCAATCGCCTCGCGGCTAAACATGCGCAGCAACGCTTTGGAATGCTGCTCGCCAATTTCGAAGTCTTTGTTCAATAAAAATAGGCCGTCACCCACCGCTGACAGGATATTTTCCGCCTCCTGTTTGCTGCGCATGACCGAGGCTTCATGGATGCCAATATCTTTGATCAGTTTGCGCAGCGCCCAAGCCAGAGTGGCACCAGCGAGCGCAATCATTCCTGAAACCAGCCACTTCCAAATACCGGGTGTGGCAATGGCCGCTAAGCAGAAAGCCAAAACTAGGAGGGCACCGACTATAAAACCAGACGTCGCTAAAAAGCGCTGCTGCGGACTGAGTTTTTCCAACATCGGCAATTCCTTATGTAGAACTTTTGGCTTGTGTAGAACTTTTGGCTTGTGTAGAACTTTTACTTGCGTGCCATGCATTTGAAAAGCACTACAAGTTGTTGGGTATTAACCCCGGCTTTGCCGCAAGCCCGCTATTCTTGCGCAAACCGAGGCGTTTGTGCGCGTCGTAATCAAAATTGTCAAAAGAATCTCGCGCTTCGATGACTTTTGGCAGTTTCTTTAATGCTCAGCAGCGAAAACCCCACTAGAGACTCCACTTTATGCCCCGCCATTCACTGTATCCCGCAATTGAACCTTACCGCATCGGCACGCTAGCGGTATCACCGATGCATACACTCTATTTTGAAGAATGTGGCAATCCAAATGGCAAGCCAGTGGTGTTTTTGCACGGCGGCCCAGGCGGCGGTTGTTCGACCAAATCCCGACAGTTTTTTGACCCAGCACGCTATCGCATCGTGTTATTCGATCAACGCGGCGCAGGGCGTTCAACGCCACACGCCGAACTGCATGAAAACACTACGTCGCACTTGGTGGCCGATATCGAAAAGCTACGGCAACATCTGGGGATCGAGCGCTGGCAAGTGTTTGGCGGATCTTGGGGCTCAACTTTGGCCCTGGCATACGCGCAAGCGCACCCGAAGCAGGTAACTGAGCTCGTGCTACGCGGCATATTTATGCTGCGCCGGTGGGAGCTCGAATGGTTTTATCAAAAAGGCTGCGACGCGCTATTTCCTGACGCGTGGGAACAATTTTTAGCCGCGATTCCCATTGCGGAGCGCGGCGATTTAATGAGCGCTTACTACCGCCGCCTCACCAGCGCAGACAAGGCCGTGCAGCTAGCGGCTGCGAAAGCATGGAGTGTTTGGGAGGGTTCCACCAGCTTTCTCCAGACTGACCCGGCTTATGTAGCGCTCACCGAGTCCCCGGAGTTTGCGCTCGCCTTTGCCCGCATTGAGGCACACTATTTTGTCCATGGCGGCTTTTTCGAACGCGATGATCAGTTGCTCGCCAATCTCGATAAAATTCGCGACATACCGTGCGTCATCGTACAGGGCCGCTACGACGTCGTCTGCCCGATGCGCTCCGCGTGGGATCTACACCGCGCCTGGCCTGGGGCGCAATTGATTGTGGTTGAAGACGCTGGCCATTCGGCAATGGAGCCGGGCATAACCAGCGCGTTGGTGGCAGCGACGGATCGGTTTGGCTAGGCAAAGACGCCAACGCTTTTCCGAGCTAACTCAAAGCGCCTCTAGCGCTTGGTTTCGGAGCGCAACCAAAATCGCCTCGCCGGTACTGCGGTTCACTCGAAACTCGCCAAAACGCGCGTTGCTGTAGTTTTCTGCCGTGCCTTCCTCAAAGAAAAAGGCGTTGGTGCCCAGCCAAATTTGACCGTTGCGCACACGATAGCGCAGCGTCAAGCCCTGATCTGCTGAGTTTTGATCAGCTGAGTTTTGATCAGCTGAGTCTTTATCAGCTGACTGAGCAGCATCGCTAGGTGTGCTCAAGCGCGCAACATTGCGCGCATCGAGGATAATCGGCGCCCAGCCAAAACTGCCTTCGCTCAGGCGGGCTTGATGTATCACCTGCCCGTCGCTGCCGTCCCCGATTTGGGCTTGTCGTTGCGTCGCCAGTTGTCTTTGCAAAGCGAAACTAAGCGCCATGTAGTCGCCTTGCATCAAAGAACGCGGATCCACAGGTGCAAGTTCCAAATACACCAACTCGCCTGTTTGCTTGATCCATTCCTTGTGCGCAATGAGGCCATTGACGACGCTTAAAACCAATGTCAGGCCGCCAATTAAAATCAGTTTAAGGTTCATAAAATCGCCCCCCGTGTTGCACCGCTTGCCTTGGCATCGCCAGCCGACTTTAAGGC
>JBBQBR010000271.1:0-4603 GCA_038317875.1 Lysobacterales bacterium | reverse complement strand
GGCGTCGACGTCTAAGCTCGGCAGTGCGGATCGCAAGTACTGCTCGATTTGCGCATCGCTAAACGGCAGCAGCAATAGCGCATCAAAATGCTGGCTTTCTAAATCGCCACGGCCGCGCTCCAGCAGCATGCTGCGCTGTTCACGCAGGCTTTTGAACAAATGCGTGCGACAAGAAATCAGCAGCTTGGATGGATTGCGTTTCCCAGGTGTGTGGCTCGGCAAAATACGCAGCAGCTGATTGGTAAACTGCTGGCCATTGGCTTCGGTCAAATGCACCAACACTTCATCCAGGCCATCAAAAATCACTAACGCGCCCGCCGCCACCCAGGCCAGAACATCCTGCGCGCTAGGCTTGCGCGCGCCGGGTTCATCGCGCCAGCCGCGCTTGATGCATTCGTCCAAGGTTTCTTCCAGGCTGGGCACGCGGTCGCGCCGAATTACCTTGCCCGATTCCAGAACCTCTTCCTGCAAACCGGTCATGCGGCGCAGATCCAAATACACCGGCCGCAACACGGCTTCACCGGCATCGCGCCGGTCCGTAAAATCCTGCGTCAAACGCTGCAAGAGCACGGTTTTGCCCAAGCCATATTCACCAAGCACCGCGAAATAACGCGGCGCGGTGAGGCTTTGCGCCCAGGCGAACAGCTTTTCGAAGGCTGAGCCCGCAGCGTCGTCGGCCTTAGCGCCCGCCACTTCCAGCGCGCCCAGTTCCTGGTTCAAGCTGATGCTGCGGCCATGGCTGTCGACCAAGTGGAGTTTGGCAACATCAAAATCTGAAAGATCAGGTTGACCAAAGCACGCTTCGGCGCGCCTGTTTGTGACGGAAGATTTACGCGCTTGGTTTTTGCTCTGAGTGCCAGCAAATTCGTGATCCAGTAACGCGCGCAATACCCACGCCGCATTGTGCGATGCGTCAGTTTGCACCTTCACCTTTTCAGCAGCTTTGGGCTTATTGCCGTCCGCCCAATCGGCAATACCTTTAATGAGCAGCCAATGCACTGGGGCCGCTGCACACGGTGCAGCCAAGCCAAATCCCTCCATTTCGCCACCGATGGCGTCGCCGCCGGTCAAGCGAACAAGTTCGTCGCGATAACTTTTGTTGTCAACCAGTTTTTGGCCCGAGAGCATCTTGCCTAACCAGGTGCGCGGGCCTTCACATCTGCGCGTTTCGATCAGATTTTTGATTGACTTAACGCGTTTTAGCCAAGCCTCTGACGCATAAATCGGGGGTTCACGCAATTCATTGATGCCGCTTTTGTTGATGCGTTGTAGTTCGTAGCCTTGCACACAGCTGGCAATCAACACATCGCCCATTTTTTGGACGTCGGGTTTGCTCTGGTCATCCAACACGCCAAAAGCCATGCCCAGCGCAACCACCAACTTCGGTCGCCATATTTCTACAACTTGCGCAACACACGCTGAAACCCGCCGCATATCCATCTCAAAATCATCAATTTCCGCAGGGTAAAACGGGAAAAATTTCGCTGATCCGGCGAAATCCTTAAGCCGCGCGCAGCAGCGGCGCGTGCTCGACAAATGCGGACTTGTCAGCACTCCCTGCATCAACTAGTTCCGCCCGATCCAAACCAGCAATTAGATCGGCTTTAAGATCAGCTACATCTTCAATACCTACCGACAGGCGCAACAAACGCTCGTTAATGCCAGCAACCGCGCGCGCTTCCGGCGTCATTGACGCATGTGTCATGGTCGCGGGATGTGCGATTAAGCTTTCCACGCCGCCCAAGGATTCCGCAAGTGAGTAGCAGCGCAGGCCGCCTAATAAAGCGCGCACTTGTGCCTCGCCACCGGCAAGTTCAAAGCTGAGCATGGCACCGAAGCTTTTTTGCTGCTTTTGCGCTAATGCATGGCCGGGATCGTTCGCTAGGCCTGGGAAATACACGCGCGCAACGGCTGGGTGCGCGGCAATTGCTACTGCCAGCTCCAAAGCATTTTCGGCGTGTACACGCAAACGCGCGGAGAGTGTGCGCAGGCCGCGCAAGGTCAGATAACTATCGAACGGCGCACCGCCAAGTCCTAAGCAATTGTTCCACCAGCTCAGCTCCTCGTGCACAGCGCGATCCTTGCTGATAATCGCTCCGCCAACCACGTCGCTATGGCCGTTGAGATACTTTGTAGTCGAATGCAGCACCAAATCAGCGCCTAGATCCAGTGGCCGCTGCCAAAGCGGCGACAAAAATGTGTTGTCCGCCAATACGCGCGTCCCATGTCGGTGCGCCAGCGTCGTCAGCGCCTGCAAATCAACCACCCGGAGCAGCGGGTTGCTGGGCGTTTCGATCCAAAGCAAATCAACTTTCTCTTTAAATGCTTCTGCGACTGCCGACAAATCGCCTTGATCGACTAGCTTGAGGCGGAAGCGGCCGCGCAGTGCCAGCGTGTCAAACAGCCGCCACGTGCCACCGTAGCAATCGTGTGGCGCCACCAAAAGCCCGCCCTCGGGCACCAACTGCAGCGCCAAGGTCACCGCCGCCATGCCGGTACACGTTACTACAGCACCTGCGCCACCTTCTAAATCGGCCAAGGCACCCGATAACGCGTCGCGCGTTGGGTTGCCAGAACGGGTGTAATCGTATTGGCGTGGCTTGGCATAACCATCAAAGCTGAAATTACTGGACAAATACAGCGGTGGAACAATCGCGCCGTGGGCGCGATCACTGTCGATTGCGGCGCGCACGGCGTTGGTGGTTGGGCTTAAAGTTTGCATAGTAAAGCTCTGGAATGGCTGACTGGTTGCGCAGTATAGACGTCTAAACGCCGAGAAGTCTAGACGGTTATAATTGAAATGAAATCAATTCGCGTTGTTTGGTGCGGACTTGCGAATTTTTGCGACGGATTCGCTTGGGCAGGAGTCCAATCTAGTGTTCTTCGCTGCTTCCCGATAACGTTCAATGGAAATCAACTCTGCGGCTAAGCGATGACCAAAAAAACGTTTTTGCCGATCACCGGCGGGTTGGCGATCAGGGCTTACGCAACGCTACTTGCACTTTTACTGACATGCCTTGCCACCAATGCGGCCTTCGCAGCTGGCGCTTGGCGTCAGCAGGCATTGGATCAAACCAGACAGGCTGCCGTTTTAGCGTTGACACGGCCAGATCAAAATAACTCGGCAACCAATGATCATGGATCAGCCGCTGCAATCGCACCTGCACCCTGGCAACTTGCAGTCCGACTTTATGAAAAAGGCGTCGTGATCGCGCAAGCCAGCGGTTCTGGAAAAAACCTTAGGCAATCAGCGCGCGCTGCTGGGCAAAATTTGATTGGACAAAGCTTAGTCGGACAAAGCTTAGTCGGACAAGGCTTAGTCGGACAAAACTTAGTCGGACAAGGCTTAGTCGGACAAAACTTAGTCGGACAAGGCCTGGTTGGACAAAGCCCGGCCACGCCAGGACGCGGCAAACTAACCGCAGCGCAGCTTGAAACCGCGCGTTGGTTTTTAACGGTGCGCGGGCCAAAAGTGGACGGTTCAATCGTTAGCTATCGCCGCAAAGCGCTGGAGATTGTGGGCGATGTGACTGCGCTGCGGGTATTGAGCCGGGATCTGGTACGCAAGGCCATCTTTGAACAAAAGGAATATTTACTGCGCCAAATAAATTCGAAGTATCACGCGTTTTACAAGCTCTATGACGCACAGAAAGATCGTCATGAAACGACGCTGCGCACCACCTACACGGCATCAGCATTGTGGACACTACTGCAAATGCACGAATTTAAGCCGGATCAACGAATTGCGTCGCGTATTCGCCCGATCGCCGATTATCTGCTGTCGATGCAGGTTCAAGAAGGTAAAGGCAAGGGCGCTTTCCACTATTCGTTTGACACCGTTGAAAATGAAAAGGATCGTCGATTTGTGGTGGGAACGACTGCAAAGACAGTGTTCACCTTGATTGAGCTGTATCGGCTCACGGGCGAGGAACGCTATTTAAGCGCCGCACAAAGCGCCGGGGAATGGCTAAGCAGTCGGGTCAAACGCGATGGCAGGGTTTACCCAGTTCTAGTCTGGAACAATACTAAACAGCGATGGGGGCAAATCAGTAAGCAATCGGTGTTGTATTCGAGTGAAACCTTGAGTGCACTATCACGTTTACAACATGTGCGTGAAAACCCACGTTTTGCTGTCGCAGCTGCCCGTATCGCGGAGCGATTGTTGACGCAGGCGTTGGCAGCTAAATTTCTGCTTGCTGATGATTTCCGACGCTCCAATCCCATCTCGACCAGCTGGCTTTCGATGGCCTTTTTAGACTATGCGAAAATTAACCCAGACCCTAAATTCAGCAATGCTATTTTTGGCGCGGCACAGGCCGTGTTGAATTGGCAACTTAATGACCCCAGCAATGCACTTGACTATGGGCGCTCCCGTCGCACAGTCGCGACCAGCGGCAACGGCTGGATTAATGAAGTTTTTGTGCAGGTCTACCAACGTTGTTTAGAGATGCGGCGTAATGATTGCGCCGACTATGCAAAGTCAATGGCTCGAACCACCCGTTGGTTGATCCAAAATATTTATTCGCCTGAGAACTCTTATCACATCGCAAACCCGGCCCGAGCTCAGGGCGGCTCGATACGCAATTCCGACGAGGAATCAGTG
>JBBQBR010000270.1:0-4620 GCA_038317875.1 Lysobacterales bacterium | reverse complement strand
GAAAAGCGAACTTTGATCGCGCCGTTTGTTCGTCTTGCCGTTCCGGTAAATGGCCACGAACTTCAAGCATCAATGCGCGCAGATGATGATTCGCAATTTGGTATGAACGGTAGTTTTTCGGCGGCGTGGGGTTACCAATTTGAATCAGCGCGGCTATTCGCCAATTTTGGTCAAGGTTTTCGCGCGCCGAATTTGAACGAGCTTTATTCCCCAGGCTTTGGCGGCCTGTTCGCCGGCAATGAAAATCTGGATCCTGAGCGCTCGCATTCCTTTGAAGTCGGTGCCGATCAAAGCTTTGGCGCGGCATCAAAACTGCGCCTGCGTGCATTTCGCACCCGTATTAGCGATCTGATCAGTTTCAGTGGTGGTGAGGTGTTTAGCGCAGAAAATATCGCGCGCGCCGCTATTGATGGCGTTGAGCTGTCGGTGGAATCTTCGCTGTTCGCCTGCAAAGTCAGCGGCGATATCACGCTACAAAACCCACGCAATTTAAGCAACGATCAAACGCTGCTGCGCCGCCCAAAGCGCAAAATCGGTGCGCATGCAAACTGTGATTTTGATGCGCTCAATGTCTCAGTGGACGGCTTTGGCTACTCCGCACGGGAAGACTTTGCGGCGACTTTACCCGGCTATGGCTTAGCCGATTTGTCGGCCAGCTATCAAATAGCGCCCGCATGGTCCGTGCAGGCCAAGCTCGAAAACTTATTTGATCGCAAGTACGAGCTGGCAAGCGGGTTTAATACGCCACAGCGCACCTGGCTGGTCACGGTGAAATGGGCGCAATAGCGTCTAATTGATCGCGCCCCTACGGTTGGAATCTCGACGAATTAACGCCGATTAGCGCGTAGTGTCCAATCTGTAGGGGCGCATCGCATGCGCCCAATCATTCCAAATCCAGAAGTTTCGCCCAGCGGATGCAGTCTACAGGGCCGCAAAATAGGACTAAGCTTGCCGCTTCAACCAAAAACATAAACCATCCATGAAAATTTGCCCAGTCGCAATCGCAGTCGGCTGTAAACGCTGCCCAATCTTCAAAATTTGCCCCGCCAAAGGCATTATTGGTGACCAAGCGAAAACTGCGCCGGTGCCGGCAGCAAAAGCGAAGAAGCGCAGTTAGGTTTTGAAAGCGCCAACGGCGCGAACTATCACAGCCTGGGGCAACGCCCCAGGGGATAGAAACCGCAAATAGTTAAGGGCTGAAAGCCCGCCCTATCGATACACTTCGGACTGCAATGCGCTTGATAAATCGGGCCTTCATCCCTAATCGAATTTATTGCAAATTCCTGGGGCGATGCCCCAGGCTGCGATGGTTCGCGCCTTTGATGCTTAAAAATTAAGTTCGATGTAGCGCGAAAAATCGTCGCGAGCGATCAACTTATCGTTGATGAATACGATTGCAACACATCCTATGTTGCAGTGCACACCTCTAGTATGCCGACACGCACCAACCCAGCTCTTGCCGAGCCGCTTGGGCGTTTGCTTTGCGATCCCGCTATTTGGACTTATGCGAAGCAACATCGATATTTTTCAAAAAGGACTTGTGATGCGTCGGTTTCAAAGTTTCTTGATCGGATTTTGCTTCTTCTTAGTTTCGGTATGTTTGTTTTCCAGCACCGCATTGGCTGCGATCAACGCGCAAAATTTGGGTGCAAAATACGATGCAACGCAAAGCAACATAAACTTTCGCGTGTATTCCTCCCGCGCGACGCGCATTGAAGTTTCGATCTACAAAACCGCATCGGGTGCGCAGCCAGTCGTCAAATATGTATTGGTGAAGGATGCCGCGAACGTGTGGTCCAAAACGGCTTCCGTCGCAACCTTAAAAAACACTTACGGCGTTACTGGCGCGGTTTATTACGGTTATCGCGCCTGGGGCCCGAACTGGCCGTATGTGAGCACGTGGACTAAAGGCACCGGGGTGGGATTTTTGCAAGATGTGGACAGCCAGGGCAATCGCTTTAACCCTAATAAGTTGTTGTTCGACCCTTACGCAGTTGAATTGAGTCAAGATCCAAATACGCCGAGCTGCACGAACGGCACGATCTATGCCAGTGGCGCGCTGTATCGCAATTTAGACAGCGGCCCGTGCGCATCGAAAGGCGTGGTGTTGGCGCCGAGCACCACCTCGGTTGGCGTTAAACCAACCCGCGCGTTCAAAGATGACGTGGTTTATGAAGTGCATGTGCGTGGTCTGACCAAAAATGATGCCAGTGTGCCCGTGGCTTTGCGCGGCACGTACGCGGGTGCTGCATTAAAAGCGGCGTCGTTGGCGGCCATCGGTGTTACTGCGGTCGAATTTTTGCCGGTGCAAGAAACCCAAAATGACACCAATGATGTCGACCCACTGAGCACGGCAGGGGATAATTATTGGGGCTATATGACGCTGAACTATTTCGCACCGGATCGGCGCTATTCCTCTAACAAAAGCGCGGGTGGGCCCACGAACGAGTGGAAGGCGATGGTCAAAGCATTCCATGATGCCGGCATCAAGGTTTATATCGACGTGGTTTATAACCATACCGGCGAGGGTGGCGCTTGGGGCGGCAGTGATGGTTTGACGGTTTACAACGTGCAGTCATTTCGCGGCTTGGACAATCCGACCTATTACTCATTGAACAACGGCTTCCAATATTCCTGGGACAACACCGGCGTCGGCGGTAACTACAACACCCGCAATCCGATTGCGCAGAATTTAATTATTGACTCGCTTGCCTACTGGCGTGATGCCTTGGGTGTGGACGGCTTTCGCTTTGATTTAGCCTCTGTGTTGGGCAATACCTGTCAGCATGATTGTTTCAATTACGACAAGATGGACCCAAATACCGCGCTCAATCGCATCGTCAACGAATTGCCGCCGCGCCCAGGTGCGGGCGGCAGCGGTCTTGATTTGATTGCCGAGCCTTGGGCAATCGGCGGCAATTCCTATCAAGTCGGTAATTTTCCGAGTGGCTGGTCGGAATGGAACGGTGCATTCCGCGACACGGTTAGGGCTAAGCAAAATCAGCTTGGCCTAACGGTGGTTACCCCTGCTCAACTGGCAAATCGATTTGCTGGCTCGTCAGACTTGTATGGTGACGATGGCCGTAAACCCTGGAATTCAGTCAATTTTGTCGTCGCGCACGACGGTTTCACCCTGAAAGACCTCTACAGCTACAACTCAAAGCAAAATGCGCAGGCCTGGCCTTTTGGCCCCTCCGATGGCGGCGATGACAACAACCACTCATGGGATCAAGGCGGCGTGGCGCTGGATCAACGTAAAGCCGCGCGCACCGGTTTGGCGCTAATGCTGCTGAGCGCCGGCGTGCCGATGTTGACCGGCGGCGATGAATTCCTCCGCACGCAAATGGGCAACAACAACGTTTATAACTTGGATTCGTCGGCAAATTGGCTGAATTACACGCTCGATGCCAATGCCGCTAATCACCTAAGTTACACGTCCCGCCTAATCGCATTTCGTAAGGCACACGCGGCATTGCGACCCTTAAATTTCTACTCAGGCGTGGACAACAACGGCAATGTAATGGAGCAATTGCGCTGGTTTAAGCCGGATGGTGCGCAAGCCGACACCGCATATTTCACCAGCACCAGCAATCACGCAATTGCTTGGCGCATTGATGGCAGCGAGTTGGGCGACAGCGCAAGTGCAATTTACGTGGCCTATAACGGCTGGTCTGGCGCGGTGAATTTTGTTTTGCCATGGCCGGGCGCGGGTAAAAATTGGTATCGGGTAACGGATACCGCAACTTGGAACGATGGCGCAAATGCGGTATCCCTACCGGGCAGCGAAGCGTTTATCGGCGGTGAGACGACAAATTACAGTATGCAGGGGCGCTCGCTTTTGCTGCTGATTGCGAAGTAGCTTTTTAGTCACTAACCGGCTAAGTTGATACAAAATCTGCGAGGAGTTATGGACACAAGTATCGTCATCCCGGCGTATGCCGGGATCCAGAAGAACTCAATCGAAGAGGCTAAACTTCCCGCTCCACTGACGCTTACTGGATACCGGCATTCGCCGGTATGACGAGCGCAACACAGGGAAGGTATGCCCGCTACTCGCTCATTTTGTTCCGGATCGTCCGGCTTAGGGTTCATAGCGTAAGGACACAAACCAAATTGAGCGCGTGAATTTTTTTTTCGCGCGCTTAACCCCAAGCCGTTAAGCGCCGCGTAGCAGATGGGCCTAAACCCACCACGGAGTCCATCATGCTGCAGCTTAAATCCAAAAATACCCAACGCCCACTTACGCTAGCGTTAGCACTTTCGCTGGCCTTGCTTGCGGGCTGCGATCAAGCCAATCGTGCCGAGCAACAAGCCGGTACGAGCGGTACCAGTCGCTCTCAGTCCTCTGGCCAAAACGCAGTTAGCGAGGCCGACAAGGCAAAATTAGAAAGTCGCCAAAACGGCCCAGCATCGCCAGCCGTTGCGGATATGCCCGTCAATGAGGATGCTTCCGAACCCAGGGACGCGTCTGCACCGATGCAACCGCAAGCAGATAGCACCACCGTTATGACTGGGAATAAGAAAGATTACGCGGGCCTCGCAGCTGCCCAGGTGCCCGAGGCGCAAGA
Organism: Lysobacterales bacterium; assembly: GCA_038317875.1. Taxonomy (GTDB): domain Bacteria; phylum Pseudomonadota; class Gammaproteobacteria; order Xanthomonadales; family SZUA-5; genus JANNYA01. Next base: position 52 of record JBBQBR010000270.1, on the reverse strand, counting down.
CGCTCGTACGCGCCGTGCTGACAACAGTGCGGCAAAGCCCGCGCTCGTGGTC
>JBBQBR010000269.1:0-4625 GCA_038317875.1 Lysobacterales bacterium | reverse complement strand
TGCGACCAAGCAGTTTCGGTGGATGCGCACAAAAATATCGCTGAATTCTTCTTCCAACTGCACCAAGGAATCCTCAATCAGCAGCATTTCCTTGGCCGAATGCACTTCGACATATTTGGTGTCCGCCTGCAGATACAGCACGTCCGCAATCGGAATCAAGCGCAATTCACCGCGTACCCGCGCGGCAAGGTGGGTGCGCTTGGTTTTTAATGACGCCACCGCAGCGGCAATCTGAGCGGGCTCCGCGGGCGTGCCGATAAACTTTCGGGCGCGCTCAAGGGCTGCGCTTAATCGCTCGCGTTTAACGGGCTTGAGTAAATAGTCGACCGCATGCGCTTCAAACGCGGCAAGCGCGTGTTCTTCATAGGCGGTACAAAAAACCACCGCAGGTGCTGGATCGAAGCGGGCAAAGTGCAGTGCCGCTTCTAAACCATCCATGACCGGCATGCGAATATCAAGCAGCACCAAATCAATTGCGGTCGCCACCGCGATCTCAAGCGCGCGCGCGCCATGTTCGGCTTCAAAAACTTCCGTAATGTCGTCATGTGCTTTCAAAAGCTCGCGCAAGCGGGCGCGGGCAAGCGGTTCATCGTCTACGATCAGGGCTTTCATAGGGTTTAAGCCTTAGGCATCCAACGGTAGCGTCAAGATTGCCACATAGCGGCCCTCAAACGCGCGCGTTTGCAAATTTGCTCGCTCGCCAAAAGCAAGCCGCAAACGCGCGGAAATATTCGCCAACGCCACGCCGTTCCCCGCAGTGCTCAGCCCTTGGTCTAAACGCGCATCAAACGGGTTTTCAACCGTAATTTTGACTATGCCGGCCGAAACTTTCACGCTCAAACGTACCGTGCCACCGGCCGCCAGCGGCTGAATTCCGTGATATACCGCATTTTCGACCAGCGGTTGCAGCAGCAAGGAAGGCACTTTCAGTTGCGATGGCAAATCCACCAAATCATATTCAACGTGCAGCCTTTCCCCTAAACGCAGCTGCTCGATCCGTAAATAATGCTGGGCAAGCGCGATCTCTTCCGCCAATGAAATATCGACTTCACCGGCTTTCAGTGCGGCGCGAAATAGCTCGGATAAATCTTCCACCACTTGCTCGGCGCGTACCGCATCAATGGCGATCAAAGCGGCCAAAGTATTCATGCTATTGAACAAAAAATGCGGCCGAATGCGCGCGGTTAGCGCTTCAACTTTAACGCGCGCATTCGCCTGCACTTCTAATGCCCACTGGCGCTGCACATAGGCATATCGCAATGCAGCGGCGCTGACTAAAACAGCGATGAAGGCGATGCGCATGGCAAATGCGGGCGTCAGCGTTTGCGCGTCTGCGGGTGAAATAATGGACTGCGCGCTGGCAGCAAGCAGCACGCACAAAAAAGTAATGATGCCAACTAATGCCAGCGCCGCCAGCGCACTGATGGCGTGGCTTAAATTCGCCAGTCTAGGTGCCAACAGGCTCAGACCAAACGCGACGCAAATTGCAATCCACTGCGCCAATAAGCTCGCCGGTGCGAAGCGTTGCCAGAAACCAGCGGCGCTGAAGTTAGCCGCCAAAAGCGCAATCACGACAATCAACTCCGCCGACGCCATTAACATCAGCAGCGCGCCAGGCGTCAAAAAATTCGGCAGCCAAGGATGTTTTGGCTGCAAGTCCGGTGCGCGTTTATAGGCGCTCAATTGACTCTGGGCCCACTTTGCGCGGCCACCAACGCAATTCTAACCTCCGCCGCATCGCCCGCATTCGGGTGTGCCACCAGATAAGCCGATAAGTCCGCGCGCGCGGCATAGTGCGCGCCAAGTTCAATATAGAGCAAACCGCGATCACGTCGCTCGTAGACCGAGCCGGTCATTTGCACCAAGCGGTGCACCACGCGCAGGGCGCGGACATTGTCCTTTTCACTGCGATACAGGGATTTTAAGTTGTTCAACATGCGAATCAGCACGGTTTTATTGTCGCAAGGCGTCAACATGCGAAATAGCTCATCTTCACTCGGCGCGTCTATTTCACCCGAGCCGCTCGCACGAAATTTGAGTTCGTCTGCACCAATGCTTTTGCCGCGATTAAACGGATCGATAATGATCAAACCGCCTTCAACCGGCACGCGCACTAAAAAATGCCCAGGAAAACTGACCCCAGATAAATCCACGCCTAAACTACGGCCAAGTTCAATATAGATCACCGCCAAACTAATCGGAATGCCGAGCTTGCGCTCGAGCACATCGTTCAAATAGCTATTGCGCGGGTTGTAATAGTCTAAAAAATTGCCGGTAAATCCCTGCGTTTCAAATAAAAAGTGATTCAGCGATTTAAGCCGTGCCAGCGGCCCGCTTTGCCCATCCGCGGCCATGTCCGCCGCTTGTGCAAGCTCGGCGAATTGGCTTCGAATAGCGGCGACATCAAGCGTTGGATATTCGTCCATGGCAATCAATAAAGACGCATCCAAAAGCGATATCTGATCGTCTTTTGCCTCGCACAGCCAGCGCCACGGGTCGGGCTGTACAAAAATTTGCGCCGGCTTCATGTGTGTTTGCGGCATTTGCGTTTGTGGATTAACGGAGTTCGACACTTAACTTATCACCCACCACCGCACCAATCTCGGTCGCGCGCCCTGCGGCTAGCTCAAGCACGTACTTCGCAGGTTTTTCACTCGCATAACTTGGGCATTGCGAAGGGTCAAGCGAGCACGGCGGCACCGAAAGCGCACTGCTGACTAACTTCAAGTCGCGATCAAAATACAAGATGTCCAGCGAAATTTTGCAGTTATGCATCCAAAAAGCACGCGGTTGCTCATCATCAAAAATAAATAACATGCCCGCATCTGGCCCCAGTTTTTCACGAAACATCAGCCCGCGCGCACGTGTGGCATCGTCGGTTGCAAGTTCAACGCCGAATCGTTGGCCCCGTAATTCCACGCTATCGCTAAATTTCGGACACCCTGAAAGCAGCACCGCAAACCCTAGACCTACCAATCCCGAACCCACGAGTCGCGCGCCGGCTTTCATAGTCGCTCTACCGCCTTAAATGGACATTCCTTCGCGCGCGCCCGCGCCAAAGCCGCACCCTCGGCGTTCAATCGCGCCTGACGTGCTTCAGCGATCGTTAGCCAATTTCGCACACACAAAGGCCCGGTTTGCGCACTAGCATCAAAAGATTTTTGCGCTAAAACTTCCGCCATAGCAAAACCGTTGGTGTGCAATTGCGACTCAGCTTTGAACTGAATAACGACCGGATTGCTCGGCTCAATTTGTTCCGCTTCTAAGGTCAAAGCATGCGCCTGCACGTGCGCACCTACTGCGTCAGCGTCTTGGATTCTTTGCAATAAGATTGTAACTGCTGGGTTTTGCACCGGCTCAATCACCAACACATCCCCGGCTTTTGCCGCTTCGTTGCGTATTTCTGCAACTAGGTCACGCTTGGGAACAACGGCGACGGCCGCAGCCTCAGGCGCGGGTGTTTCCGCAAAGAAGCTGCACGCACCAAGCGTTAGGGAAAATAGGAAGATAGAAAACGCGTGCTTCATCGGCTGCAGTCAAATTGGGTTTGGTGGCTTAGTTTAGCGAAAATGTGCGGTGAAAATTATTCTTAGCGCAATCGCAGTAGCGAAGTCGCTCTTCTCGACGAAGCTTGCTTGACAGGCAATATCCAGGTACAGTGTGCAATCAAGCACACAAATTTGGCCACCATGCGAATCTCCTTAGCCTCAATGCCCGTGATTGCCTGCTGCATGCTAACCAGCACCTTATACGCCGCCACAATACAAAGTTTTGGCATCGCACCGAATAACCCACTGCCGGGGGATTTAGTGACGGCATTTTTTCAGCTGGATGGCACCACGCCGCCTGATGGGCAAGCAGGCGTTTGGGTCGATGGCGTCCAGCAATGCCAAGCGATTGCCGCACATGGCTATTTCACCTGCGCGTTTAACGTGCCGCACGGCGGGCGCTTCAATTACGAGTTGCGCTATCTGAATAGCGTCGGCGCGCTGACGTCTAGCGCGCACCAAGCAATTTCCGGCGGCTTGCGCATCGTAAAGTTTCAGCCAGAAACGGTGCAAGCCGGGCGATCCGCAATTATTTTCGCCAAGCTGGACTATTTTCACCCGGCCGCCGTACCGCAGCCGCAGGGGCAAATTCAGATCGCAACGCTGGACGGCGCACGCAGCTGCACGATTCAGTTGCCGCAGCAAACGCACTGCCAAATATTGTTTAGCGAAGCCGGGCGCTATCCGCTGCGCGCGCACTACTCAGGCGATGCCAGCTACCCGGCGCTGACCAGTGCAACTACCGAAATCCGCGTGACCAATCCTACGTTGGATTACGGCATTTACGCGAACGAAGTGCCGCTGGGGCCGATTGTAGTTGGCGCGACCAAACAAGCGTTTGATTTTTATCCAACCAAGCTCAACAGCTATGGAAATTGGCGCGTCGCTGGCAGTCGAGGCACACTTGACTATTCCCTGGGTGCGCAAATTCCATTGTTCAGGCCAGGTCCCGAATTCCAAAACTTTTTTAACCCCAGCGCTATTTTCAGCGCCCTGCAACCAAATAGCCAAGCGAAGACTACACCACGCGGCGAACAATCCGCTTTTTCCGCTATTGGAACCCTACGAGCGCTGAGT
>JBBQBR010000268.1:0-4625 GCA_038317875.1 Lysobacterales bacterium | reverse complement strand
TACCCACTAAGCCGCGAAACAGTTTCAGACGGTGTTGCCAATAAGCGGGCTCAGTGAGTACGGTAAGCCACGCGTCAGTTAATGCTTGGCGTTGCTCAGGCGCGAGCGGGCCAACCGTTGGATTCGCCACCCCTGAGCGAGTGCTGTCGAACAATTTGGTTGCCGAATAGGGATTGAAAGCCTCGCTAAGCTCCTGAACTTGCATCCCGGCGCCGGTCAGATTTTTTGGGATTTTATTGATGCCGGTGCCCACACTTACGGCCTGCAAGTCAAACATTAAAGTTACCGCCCAAGTGTCTAAACGCTCCTTGACCAACGCGGCTCGAACGGCATGACCGCTCAACCAAAGCGGCAGCAACAGCGCAAGGACCAAAACGCCGCGATTAAGTAGTGGTCTTTTTCCAAGCCACGTGCCTGCCAATAGCGCTGACCCAGTCCAAAACGTTAACCCATGCCAAAACTTTAGGCCAGTCCAAAACCAGATCAACGGAATTAAGGCAATCAAACTGTTATGTCGAACGCATGCGGCGCCGATGCACAGGGAAATTATCGCAATCAAACGCCAGAGCGAAAACGCGGTATCGCGCATTAATGCAAAGGCAAGTAATAAAAAGCCGCCCAGTAAAACATCAGTCCAAAGATGTGGTAGCAACAAGACAAAAACTGGACATAGTGGCGATAATAAAGCGAACAGTAATGCGGCGATTCCGCCAAATTTGCGTGTGATCCTTCCCGTTAAAATCGCGAAGCCAAACCCATACAACATGAAAAGCAATAAAACAATGCCCGATGTACCGGGCAAAAATTGCAATAAAAAATGCCAAATCCATGGAAATAATGGTGGTGCAATATCGTAATATCCGTTACCGCGCGCTTGCCAAAATTGAAAAGCGGAGTCAAAACTCAAGTATCCGGGATAAACAGAAAAAATTATCAGAATTATCGTTAGAATGGGCAACAAACAGATAACAATTGAAGAACGCGCACTCACAGGGAACCTGGTGCTGCTGACAAGTTTTTCTGAATAACATAAATTGGACGCTGTTTCGATTCATTGACCAAGCGACCAAGATATTCGCCGATTACACCAAGTGCCATCAATTGCACACCACTTAAAAACATCATTGTGACCATTATGGACGCGTACCCAGGCAAGTCAACGCCAAAAACAACTGTTCTTAGCAAAATATAACCACCAAATATAAAAGAAAAAACTGCAGTGGCAAGCCCAAGATAAGTTGAAAATCGTAGCGGCAAAGTGGAAAAGGAAGTAATTCCGTCAAGAGCAAAATTCCACAGTCGCCAATAGTTCCATTTAGTTACACCCAAAGTTCGTGCGTGGCGTTGATAGAAAACGGGTGCCTGGGGCAAACCAATCCAGGCGAACAAACCTTTCATAAAGCGATTTCGCTCACGCAGTTGACGTAATACCAACACAGCTGATTTAGTCATTAGCCGAAAATCCCCAGTGTCTTTTGGAATTGGAGATTCTGAAAATTTATTTAGTATTCGGTAAAAACCTGACGCCGTCATTCGTTTAAACCACGTTTCACCTTCACGTGATTCGCGCACGCCATACACAACATCAAAGCCCTCCTGAGATTTTAGAAAAAACTTCTCGAGTAACTCGGGCGGGTCTTGTAAATCAGCATCAATAATAAAAACAAAATCACTTTCGATATGATCCAGGCCAGCGGTCAAAGCGGCCTCTTTGCCGAAATTACGCGAAAGCTTTATTCCCGAGAATCTTGCGTCGCCAGTGCATAAACTTTCGATTTGCTGCCAAGTGTTGTCGGTACTGCCGTCATCGACAAAAACAACATTCCACTCGATTGAAAGCTTCTGTTGAGCGGATTCGCCCACGTTCCTAATGCGATCAGCACACGCAAGAATTGCGTCTGCTTCGTTATAAATCGGCACGAGGACGCTAAGAGTTTGAATTTTCATTGAATTTTTCTTACCGTCGATTTCCCTCAGTCAATTGTGACTGATGCGCGCAACGAACATCCTACCTGTTACTGGAACGCACTTGCGTTATTGGATCGTGTTTCGTGCGTTCGATGCGGATCTTCAATCACCTAACCGAAAAAAACCCGCTAATTGCGAATTAGCGGGCCCTTGTTTGATCAGAATTCAATCCTGATCATCAACATTATTTCGTTGGTGCTGCAGCTGGTGCGGCGTCTGGTGCGGCCGGAGCCTTTACTTCGATCAATTCAACTTCAAACACCAATGTTGCGTTTGCGCCGATCGTTGGCGGGCTGCCGCGATCGCCATACGCCAGGCTGCCTGGGATCCAGAACTTATACTTGGAGCCGGCTTTCATCAGTTGCAAGCCTTCGGTCCAGCCTGCGATCACACCATTGAGTGGGAATTCGGCGGGTTGATTGCGCTTGTAGCTTGAATCGAACTCGGTGCCGTCAAGCAAGGTGCCACGGTAGTGCACTTTTACGGTGTCGGTTGCCTTTGGCGTGGTGCCTTTGCCTTCGGTCATCACTAGATACTGGATACCGCTTGCGGTGGTTTTGATGCCAGGTTTGCCTTTATTTGCCGCCATAAACTTGGTGCCTTCACCGGCGTTCTTTTCACCGGCGATTTTGGCGGCAGCAGTCGCTTTTTCGGTCATTTTTTGCGAAAACGCTTGCAGGACGGCACCCGCTTCTTCTTGCTTCAGCGAGGTCGGTGTGCCGTTGGCGGCTGCAGTCAAACCTTTCATCAGCACGGTGAGATCGATCTCGCTGCCCAAATCAGGAATTTGCTTTAGGCTTTGGCCCATATTCATACCGATGGCATAAGACACTTTGTCTTTTTCGGTCGTCAGCGTTTGCGCGAGTGCGCCGGTGCTCAGGGCAATAGCTGCTGCAAGCACAGCCAAATTCATAAACTTCATGGTGTTTCCTTCAAAGGGTTGATAAAACTGTTATAGGGGAATGCGGTGCGGCAAGTATCGCGCAAAGGTTTAAAAGAACGACAAAACAACAGAACGCGCCCTGACCGTGGAAAAGGCGAAAAGTTCAAAATCAATAACGCGGGCCGTATTCTCCACCACATGATACGTGCGAACAACCTTTCACTGCGACGCGGTGACAAATTACTATTTTCGAAAGCCGACTTTACGGTGTTTCCAGGCCAAAAGATGGCTGTTGTGGGCCGAAATGGCTGCGGCAAGTCATCTATGTTTCAGGTTTTTTTGAACGGGCTCGAGGCAGACCGGGGCGATTTGGATTATCCAAAGTCCTGGCGTATGGCCTCAGTCGCACAATCTGTGCCGGATAGCCCCGACAGCGCACTCAACTTCGTCATGCAGGCCGACACCGAGCTTTCTAGGCTCGAAGCGGCTTTGTCAGAAACCCATGACGGTAATGAACTGGCGCATTTGACCCACGATTTCGAAGAAGCAGGCGGCTATACCTGGGAAGCACGCGCTTCAAAGCTGCTCGATGGCCTCGGATTTCCGTTTTCGGATCAAAAGCGGCCGGTACATGATTTTTCTGGCGGCTGGCGCATGCGCTTAGCACTTGCACGCGCACTATTAGCGCCGTCTGATTTGTTGCTGCTGGACGAACCGACCAATCACTTAGATTTAGATACCTTACTTTGGCTAGAAGAGTGGCTAAAGCGCTATACCGGCACGCTTCTAGTGATCAGTCACGACCGCGAGTTTCTAGATTCGGTGTGTACGCAGACACTGCATTTAGACGGCGAGACCGCGACTTTGTATCAAGGCAACTACACCAGTTTTGCGCGCCAAAGGCATGAACGCCGGGTGTTAGCAGCGTCCAACGCGGCTGCAGTAGACCGTAGACGTGCACAGCTGCAGAGCTTTGTTGATCGTTTCAAAGCCACGGCGAGTAAAGCGCGGCAAGCACAGAGCCGTATCAAAATGTTGGAGCGCTTGGAGTCCTGCCCGGTTCCGGCCGAAGAACGCGAGTTTGAGCTGGCATTGCCGGAGCCTACGCGCATGCCCGGCACACTGCTGGCATTGGCTGATGCCTCAGCAGGCTACACCACGCCGATTTTTGAGCACGCCAAAATCACCATTGGCCCGAACGAACGCATCGGCTTATTGGGCCGCAATGGCGCAGGAAAATCCACGCTAATGAAATTATTGGCGGGTGTATTGCCGGTATTGGCAGGCACGCGCACAACCGCGAAAGATACGCTGATCGGTTATTTCGCCCAACATCAGGTCGAAGATCTAGACCCACGCATGACGCCAATGGAGCTTTTGCGCGAGCTCGCACCCGAAACAGGCGAGCAAATTCGCCGGGATTGGCTCGGGAAATTCGCTTTTTCTGGTGAAATGGCCACGACCGCCTGCGGGCCACGTTCGGGCGGCGAAAAGGCGCGCTTGGCGCTGGCGCTATTGCTCTGGCGTAAGCCAAATCTATTGTTATTGGATGAGCCTACCAATCACCTTGACCTAGCGATGCGCCAAGCGCTAGCCGAGGCGATTTCGGACTTCCCTGGTGCCGTGGTATTGGTCAGCCATGATCGTGCGCTACTTTCTGCCAGCTGCGATCAATTTTATCGTGTGCACGATGGTGAAATTGAGCTTTATAACGGCGATTTGGACGATTATGCATCTTGGTTGAGCCAGCAAAAGTCGAAGGAAAAGGCGGGTG
>JBBQBR010000267.1:0-4627 GCA_038317875.1 Lysobacterales bacterium | reverse complement strand
CTCCACCCCGAATCGCTTCGACGCAGTTACTGGTCACTACAAGATCTGTGGTTGATCTTGACGAGGACTTCCACCTCGCTGTTTGTGCGCCATTGCTGGCGCACGGTTCCCGGCCTGCGCCGGATGACGCTGGAGTGGGGGTGTGGATTGCGGTGTTCGATGTGGGATTTGTGCAACGATCAAAGGTTTCAAAATGGATCCGCCACCCGCTTCGGCATCGATCTTCTCGATGTGGAGGTTGCTAACCTCGCCGCCCCCTGAGGCTTCACCCTATCCAGTTACCCAGATCAAATGCTCCCCAGCTAACAGACTTACCAAATTTTTGTCTGTGTGCTTCCTTCCTCCACAAGTTGTTTCTGCCTTATACGTACGGCGCACACCTAGAAAACTCAGTTGGACGTGCCCCTACAAAACCAATGCGAACTGCTCAAAATAAATTTTCTGCTAATGAATTCGACAAAAAATTGTGCGCACTTCGGACTAACGGCATCACGCTGGGAATTTCTTGAGGGTTAATATAGCGCCATCAAATTGATCCGTTGGTCAGAGGTAATTATGCGAATGAAACTGCAATCTGTGGCTTTGGCTATGCTTTTCGGGCTAGGCCTAACTTCAAGTAGCGCATTTGCCCAAACGGGCGATATTTTATTTAAGGCGGGCTTTCAAGACTTAAGCGACGGCCCCACCAGCGACAGCGAGGCGGCGCGCTTTTTGACGCAGGCTAGCTTTGGCCCATCGCGCTCGGAAATTGCGCGCTTGCGGCAAATGGGCTACCGCGCGTGGATCAATGAACAACTCGCCGCACCGGCCACCTTGACCCGGCCATGGTTGACCACGCTAGAAGCGAACCCAAATTTCAGCCTCAATAGCGGCCACCGGGTAGACCGTTGGACGGTGCAAGCCGTTAGCGCGCCAGATCAGCTGCGCCAGCGCATGGCCTATGCGTTAGGGCAGATTATCGTGGTTTCGGATTCCGGTGGCATTGATACGCGCCAAATTGCCGAGTTTCAAGACATGCTGACCACCGGCGCATTTAGTAATTACCGAACACTGCTCGGGCAAGTAACTTACAGCCCAGTGATGGCGCAGTGGTTGACTTATGTTCGCTCCCGCGCGGCCTATACAACGGGCACGCCGCCATCGACTATTTTGCCGGACGAAAACTATGCGCGCGAAATCATGCAGCTGTTCTCATTTGGCTTAATTAAGCGCAATTTGAATTTCACCGCGACGAGCAACCCGCCAACGCCAACCTACGACAACACGACTATTGCCAATATGGCCCGCGTTTTCACCGGGCTAACTTATTCGGGCACGCCGAATTTTGGCAGCAATACCAACGCCAATTTCTTCGGTGCGATGACCTGTTTCCCGATGAACAACCCACCTAACAACACCAACTACTTGGCAACGGGGCGTACCTTTCACGATAACGCTGACAAAGTTATTTTCGATAACATTACCCTGGCCGGCGTTGCCAACACCGAAGCGGGTTGCTTGAGCGATATCAATGCCGCACTCGATCAAATTGCGCAGCATGCAACGGTTGCGCCAAATATCAGCCGTCAATTGATCCAGCGTTTTGTCACGTCAAACCCGTCAGCGGCCTACATCCAGCGGGTTGCGACGGTGTTTAGCGACAACGGCAGCGGCGTGCGCGGCGATTTGGGTGCCGTGATTCGGGCGATTTTATTAGACGATGAAGCGCGTCGTTTGCCACGTGCGAATGAAGGAAAATTACGTGAGCCCCTACTGCGTTTGACCGCAGCCTGGCGTGCACTTGATGTCGAATTGGGTATTGCCGAGCCAGCAATGACGGGTACACCGCCCGCAATCAACAGCAGCGTCGGCAGCGTGGGTATGCGCATTGGCTTCACCTTCTCCGAGTTCGGTCAACGTCCTTGGAGCGCGCCGACGGTATTTAATTTCTACGAGCCTGACTACCAAAATCCAGGTGCCCTACAGCAGCTGGGTTTGTTTGCACCTGAGTTTCAGATTTTGAATGAAAACACGATTTCGCGAACCAACAACCAAGTGTTTGATCTGGGTGCGAACCGCTATTCGGGCCGCAGCGATTTAGTTGCGGGCACCACCACGTCGCCTAGAGTCAACCTAGATGCGCTGGCAAGCCCGTTGAGTATCTATAGCCCGGCGACTCAAGCAGCATTGGTCGATGAAATTAACGCGCGGCTGATGTATGGCTTTATGTCCAATTCGATGCGCCAAACGCTTTTGACGATGCTGTCCACAACGCCTGCGCCTGCGAACACCGACGATGCCCGCAGAATTGCGGTGCGTGATGTGCTGCGCGTGGTCTATGCCTCGCCCGAATTTGCCATTCAGAAGTGACGCATCGACGAAATCTTCTAACCAAACAGGTCTTGCCTCGGCAAAACGTTTAAGTCAAAAGTTACGTTTTTCCTCGGGAAACGTTTAAATCAATAATTGTAGGGACTGCCACCATGTCAAAAACAAATGATCAAGCGCGTCGCGATTTTCTAAAAGTATTTACTGGCACCCTAGTGGGTGGTACGGCGCTGTCGTTATTTCCACAGCTGCGCTTGATGGAATCGGCGTTGGCGGCAGATTTGCCCAACGCGCCAGAAGGCGGCGCTTATCGGGCGCTCGTCTGCGTCTATATGAGTGGCGGCAGCGATTCGTTCAACTTGTTGATCCCTAGCGACTCGGCGCGCTACGCAGTCTATAACGCGGCGCGCGGTGGCGTTTTTACCGGCACGACCGGGCCGCTGGCCATCGATCAAGCCGCGCTATTGCCGATCAATCTCAACGGCTTACCGGGCGGCGAAAGCTACGGGCTACACCCGGCCTGCGCTGATTGGACGGCGGTTGACCGAAATGGCACTCCAACACTTGATATGCCGGGCCTACAAACGCTGACCAACCGCGGCAAAATCGCCTGGGTTGCGAATGTGGGTACGCTGGTCGTGCCAACCACAAAAGCAAACTACGGCAGCCCGGCAACCTTAAAGCCACCACAGCTTTTTTCGCACAACGATCAGACCAATGTTTGGTTCCAAGGGCGCTCTACCGCGAACTTTCGTTATGGCTGGGGCGGGCTAGTCGGCGATTTATTGGCGATCGAAAACAGCCCGATCGGCACAACCGGTTTGACGCTGCCGCTCGGCATTTCATTCGCTGGTGCGAATCGCTTCCAAGTTGGCAATCAGGTCGTGCCCTTTCAAGTCAGCAGCTGTGGCAATCCAAACGGTGGCAACGTGATTCCGGCATCCCCGGTCGGCTCAAACTTTGCCGGTTGTTCTGGTGCGACTAGAATGAGTAACTTCCGCGCTTGTGGAACCGCAGCACCTACACGCGCTGAAATTGCGCTGTGTTCAATGCTGGCTAGCCCACAAACGAATGCCCTTAGCGCTGAACACTCGCGGCTAATGTCAGGCTCGGTCAATTTGTCCGCGCAGCTGGATTTGGCAATCGCCGGCGCCACGGCGGCAAACCCATCCCTGCTAGCAACACCATTCCGGGCATTGGCCGATGATGCGATTGTGCCGGGCGTTAACGCCGCCGCCGATGGCAACAATGGCCTTGCTGAACAACTGGCAATGGTGGCGCGCATGATTAAAGTGCGCGCGGCATTAGGGCAAAACCGCAACGTGTTTTTTGTGTCCTTAGGCGGCTTTGATACCCATGCAACGCAAATGGCGGACAACACGCAGCCGCGCTTACTGCGCCGCATTTCACGCGCGCTTGGTGCATTCTATAAAGCGCTGGAAGAAATGAACCTAGAGAACAATGTCACCACCTTTACCATGAGCGAGTTTGGCCGCACTCTCAATTCCAACGGCGATGGCACCGACCACGGCTGGGGTAGCGTTTCGTTGGTTATGGGTGGCGCAATTAATAATGCCGGCGCGCTGAATTCTGGCGGCCGCTTAGTTGGCCTGTTCCCGAGTCAAGTTTTGAACGGCGTCGATTCCTTCAGCCGCGGCCAAATGATTCCAACAACCTCAGCTGATTCTGTGGCCTCTACGCTTGCCGGTTGGATGGGCGTTAGTCAATCCAACTTAAATACAATCTTCCCGCATCTAGCGAATTTCTCATCCGGCACGCCTTACAATTTGGGCTTTATGAATCCGGCTCCGGCGTGATTAAAGGTGTATCGAGCGCGCTGCTTTCGGGTTGCCTGATCCTGATGGCAGCTAGCGCGTCGGCCGGCGGGCCGAACGGCTGTCAAAGCCTGAGTGCTGTCGCGCCATTTACTCAAGTTAGTTATTCACTCAACATCCAGTCAATTTTTAATTCCGCCGACTGTCTGAGCTGCCACAGCGGTGCGGGTGGCAGCGGCGGCGCAGGCGGTTTGAATCTAGAAATGTTGACCAGTTATCAAAGCCTGCTCGCACCCAGCATCGGCAGCCCGCGCGTGTTGCCGGGGGACCCGCTCAACAGCGTGCTTTTTTTGAAAATTAATTGCGATGACCCTGGGTTTGGAAGCCGCATGCCGATGGATTCGGCACCGCTTTCTGAAGTGCGTCAACAGCTAATTTTTGACTGGATACGCTTGGGCGCGCCGCTGTTGCGCTCGGGGTTTGAAGACCGTTAGTCCTAGAAACTTATCATTCCCACATGCTTTTAGCAGGAATCTAGTTTGATC
>JBBQBR010000266.1:0-4641 GCA_038317875.1 Lysobacterales bacterium | reverse complement strand
CCGGCCGGCGCTGAAACCCCCGGCGCTACGGCTGCTGGAAGTACATCCAAACAAATGCTGACATAAAGCCAGTCTACGCCGCGCACGAAACGCTCGATCTTTGCCAACAGTTCAGGGCTGTCAGGATTTTGCGTCACGCTATCGGTCTCCCACCAAACCCCCAATCGCCCCGCTTGATTGAATAGCGCAGCGGTATTCGCGGTCTCGGCGATGCCTAAACAGGCATATTGAAACGGCCAACCGCGTCGCGTGCAGTCATCGCTTATTTGCTTGAAAGGCGTACCGGAACTGGCGCGCTCAGCGGTTCGCAAATCAAAATGCGCATCAAAATTGATAATTCCGATGCGCGGTACGCGTTTTTGCTTTGCTGCAAACGCGGCAAGCCCGAGCCAACTGCCGTAAGCCGTTTCATGGCCGCCACCCAGCCCAATTGGGCGAAAGCCTTCGTCCAAGAGTGTGCCGAGCTTGTCGCCGAAAGCGGTCTGCGCAGACTCTAATTCATCGCCTTCACAGACAACGTCGCCAGCGTCAAACACCGGCAAATCACCGTGTTGCCAAGCCATATTTGCCAATGCCAAGCGCAAACTTGTCGGCCCCGCTGCTGCGCCTACACGCCCTTGATTTCGAGCGACTCCGGCATCCGACGCGAAACCGAGCAAAGCGACGCGCGGGACGGCAATTTCGTCACGCTTGCAGCATACGCGTTGGTGCCAGCGCAACGCGCGCGGGCCTTCAGTCGCATCAATACGACCTGTCCACTGCGTTGGCGTGGTTTTTTGCTCTGTTGACATCAATTTTTTCTCACTTAATTTTTTCCAAATGCGGCGTGATGCGTTATCTTTACGGGCTAACTTAGCGCCTTGCGCCCGGTTTTGCACGCTACGCAACTTTTTTGATGACGCAACTATGCTTTTAATGATCGATAACTACGACAGTTTTACCTATAACTTAGTGCAATATTTTAGCGAGCTGGGCGCGCAGGTAACTGTGCATCGCAATGACGCACTCAGCGTGGCTGATGTCGCGGCTTTAAAGCCATCGCAAATTGTGATTTCACCAGGGCCATGCACCCCGAATGACGCGGGTATTTCGCTGGGGCTGATTAATTCGCTAGCAGGCAAGGTGCCAATCTTTGGCGTGTGTTTGGGCCATCAAAGCATAGGGCAAGCCTTTGGTGGTAAAGTCATTCGGGCGCGTAAGGTAATGCATGGCAAAACCTCGATGATTTACCACAATAGTCAAGGCGTGTTTCAGGGCTTACCCAATCCATTTGAAGCCACGCGCTACCATTCCCTGATTGTCGAAAAATCGAGTTTGCCGGATTGCTTAGAAATTACCGCGTGGACGCAAACTGAGTCCGGAGAAGTTGATGAAATTATGGGCTTGCGGCACCGTACGCTGAGTGTCGAGGGCGTGCAGTTTCATCCTGAGTCCATTCTGACCCGCGAGGGCAAAAATCTGTTGCGCAATTTTTTACGCGCCAATCCCAAACCGCTGGTTAGTGCAGTGATCGCGGAGGCAGCATGAACGTCGTCGCAGATCAGTCTAAGCTGGCTGAGCAAGGATCTTCGGCTATGCCTTTTCAAATCACGCTGGCATTAAAAAAATTGGTTGACCGCCAAGATTTAAGCGAAATGGATATGCGCGCCGCTGTTGGTGAAATTATGCGCGGCGACAGCACACCCGCGCGCACCGCCGCATTTTTGGTCGCATTACGCATGAAAGGCGAAACCGCTACCGAAATCGCCGCTGCAGCAAGCGTTATGCGTGAGTTGGCTGAAGCCGTGCCGATGCCCATCGAAAGCGAAGTGCTTGATATCGTCGGCACCGGCGGCGACGGTGTTTCCAGCTTTAACGTGTCGACGGCGGCCAGCTTTGTCTGCGCCGCAGCCGGAGTAAAAGTTGCGAAACACGGCAATCGCTCGGTTTCTAGTAATTCTGGCAGCGCTGACGTGTTGGAAGCAGCAGGCGCAAAACTAGATTTAAGCCCCTCTCAAATCGCACGCTGTATCGATGAAGTCAATTTTGGCTTTATGTTCGCACCGCAACATCACGCAGCGATGAAGCATGCCAGTCCAATCCGGCGCGAACTCGGCATACGCACCGTCTTCAATTTGCTTGGGCCGCTCACCAACCCCGCAGCAGCGCGCTACAACGTGGTCGGCGTGTATGACCGGCGGTGGTTGCGCCCAATGGCGGACGTATTAAGAATGCTCGGCTCAAAACGTGCGCTGGTGGTGCACTCCGCCGATGGCATGGATGAATTGTCGATCTCTGCACCCAGTTTTGCTTGTGAACTTAACGAAGGCACATTGCGGGAATTTACCATTGAGCCACAAGCACTGGGCATGCACGCATATCCAATGGCGCTGTTGAAAGTCGCGAATGCAGGTGAAAGTTTGAGCTTGGTGCGACACGTATTGGCTGGTCACAATGCCGGGCAAGCGGCGGCGGCAACTGAGATCGTTACGTTGAACGCAGCTGCAGGGCTTTATATCGCTGGCGCTTGTGGCAATTTAGGCTCAGGCGTTGCCAAAGCACGTGAGATTCTAGCATCTGGTGCTGCGCTTAGCTGCCTTGAGCGCTACGTCGCATTGACCAAACAGGCGTAAATAAACATGATCGATATGGATTACTACAGCACGCGGGATCAAGCGCGCATCGGCGTGAATTTGGATGCCGCGCTCAATGCCGGTTTAGCCGCAGATGGCGGCCTGTATGTGCCGCGATCATTGCCGAGAATTGATCTTGATGCGCCAGCGTCCAGCTTGGCAAAAACAGCTGCATTGGCACTTGCGCCCTTTTTTAAGGGTTCGAGCTTGGCGCCAGAACTGGTACAAATCTGCAATGAGTCGCTCAATTTGCCGATGCCGCAGGTGCCTCTGGTTGGATCGGATTCAAACGCGAAAAACGCAGCGGTGCTGGAGCTATTTCATGGCCCAACCGCCGCCTTCAAGGATTTTGCGGCTCGGTTTTTGGCCGCCTGCTTGGTGCGTCTGCGCAGCAAAAGCAGTGGTAGTAACCGGGATTCAATCGTGCTCGTAGCAACCTCAGGCGATACCGGGGGTGCAGTCGCCGCTGCATTTCATCGCCTGCCCGGCTTTCGTGTCGTGATTCTGTATCCCGATGGTCGAGTTTCAGCGCGTCAAGCACATCAGTTAGGTGCCTTTGGCGACAATGTCAGCGCGTATCGGGTTCAAGGCAGTTTTGATGATTGTCAAGCGATGGTAAAACGGGCTTTTTCCAACCCAGAATTGCGCGAACGGCTCAGCCTGATTTCAGCTAACTCAATCAGCCTAGGTCGGCTGCTTCCGCAAATGGCCTACTACGTGGACGCAAGCTTACGTTGGCGCGCCAAATATGGTTCTACCGTCAATTTAATCATTCCGAGCGGTAATCTGGGCAATGGCTTAGGTGCGATCATGGCGCGCGCAATGGGGGCACCGATCGCCGAGATTTGCCTCGCGAGCAATGCGAATCGCGTGCTAACGGACTATTTAAATACCGGCACCTACGCGCCTATGGCTAGCCTAGCAACGCTCGCCAATGCGATGGATGTCGGCGCTCCTAGCAATTTTGAGCGTCTGCAACATATGTTCCCTCAACTCGAAAACAGCTCTGGAATTAGTGTTTCTGACGCAGAAATTGCAGCGCAAGTGCGTAGTGCACCGGAAAAGTATGGTCACGTCATCTGCCCACATACAGCGTGCGCATTTGCCGCGTTTGAGCAACTTCAAACGCAGCAACCGGATAGTCAGTGGCTAATCGTTGCGACGGCACATCCGGCAAAATTTGATGAGATCGTCGAGCCGCTTGTTGGCACCACTGTGCCGGTTCCAGAGGGCCTAGCGACACTTTTAGCGCAATCGGCACATGCGGTTTCAATGGCAGCGGACGATGCTGAGCTAGTGCGTATATTGACGCGTTAGTCGAAGGTAAAAGGCTCAGTTGATCATGCAAACTTCAGACACCGCTATCACGCCCAGTTACTCGATCATCATTCCCGAGGATACCGTGGCCCGTGCCGCTGACTACTTGCAGGTGCTACGAACTGGTCAAGTACAACCCGGAGCCCGGCTTTATGATTGCCTCAAAGGCGGGGACATTCGAGCGATGACGGAACTGGATCTCCTGGGTATGCTATTCGACACCAAGCAGACTCAAATTTTTGCCGAGATTGAGGTGGCCGGAAACGGCTCCGACTGGAGCCTGACCGAACTTGGCCTGCTGGGCGATGTATCAGTAGCCGCGCCTGTGACCGTCTTCGATGACGGCAACCACAGTGCCCCAACGCCCCACGCAGATACCTTTTCGGGGACCCTGATTTTCACTCCAGGCGCGCTCCTGCGTAACGGGAGGGGTCATACACCGGCTGACTGGAACGAAGCGACCGCCTCCGACGGTCAGTTGTCGACAGAGGGTTACTACAGCCTTTACCTACGCAGACTGCTACCAGTCTTGCGTTACATCAATGATCGTGCACACAAGCCGAGATCCGGATTGCTGACCCTACCAGGCCTAGGCTGCGGGCAGTTTGCCGGCCCCTTCCGCGGTAAACTTGGCGCGCGCTTGCAGGCGGTTCTGCAGAGGCTGCTAACCGAGCACGGCGCTTCCTTTCCAAACATCAAGGCCGTCTACTTC
>JBBQBR010000265.1:0-4654 GCA_038317875.1 Lysobacterales bacterium | reverse complement strand
CTCAAAGTGCAGCCACCGACGTTGGAGGAAATTGCCGCCTTGCGTGAAGGCAGCACCGCAATCGGCTACATGCAGCCGCATTTGTCGGCGGATCGCGTGAAAGCGATGCGGGATCGTAAAATTGCTTCGTTCGCGATGGAGCTGCTGCCGCGCACCACGCGCGCGCAGGCGATGGACGTTTTGAGTTCGCAGGCGGGAGTCGCTGGCTACAAAGCGGTGTTGATCGCGGCACAACTATGCGTCAAATTTTTCCCGATGTTGACCACCGCCGCCGGCACGATTCGCCCGGCGAAGGTGCTGATTGTGGGTGCTGGCGTAGCTGGATTGCAGGCGATTGCGACGGCGCGCCGTTTGGGTGCGGCGGTTGAGGGTTTCGATGTGCGGCCAGAAACCAAAGAACAAATTGAGTCTTTGGGCGCGAAATTTCTAGATTTGGGCGTTTCTGCGGCAGGTGCCGGCGGCTATGCGCGCGAGCTGACTGCTGAGGAACGTGCGGAGCAGCAAAAGCGTTTGGGCGAGTACTTAACAAAAGTCGATGCCGTCGTTACCACGGCGGCCGTGCCGGGTCGCAAAGCGCCGATTATTATTACCAAAGCGATGGTTGAAGGAATGCGCGCAGGAACGGTGGTGGTGGATTTGGCGGCTGAAGGCGGTGGCAACTGCGAGCTCACACGCCCTGGTGAAACCTATGAGCTAAACGGGGTCACCATCGCTGGGCCGTTGAATTTGCCGTCGATGGCGCCGCTGCACGCATCTGAGATGTATGCCCGTAATCTGCATAATTTTTTGGTGCCGAGCTTGGCGAAAGAGGGCGTTTATGCCCCTAATTTTGAAGATGACCTAGTTGTAGGCACCGCGCTGACCTTTGACGGCGCCATCAAACACGAAGCAACTCGTAAAATAGTGGAGGGCGTTTAGCCATGAGCCAGAATCAAAAATCCAACACCGTAAATCCAAACTGGCGCGCGCGGCTTACCCTAGCTGCGCTACTGCTAGCTGTAACCGGCGCAGCGTTTGCCAGTGTCGGCGGTGACACCAACACCGGTATCGGCGAGATTGACGGCTTTGTCGCGCTGTATATTTTTATGCTGGCGGCTTTTACCGGCCACGAAATCATCGGCAAAGTGCCGGTTATTTTGCACACGCCGCTGATGTCAGGCTCCAATTTCGTACACGGTATTGTGCTGGTCGGTGCGATGATTGCGCTCGGCCACGCCGATACGATGACCGGAAAAATTATCGGCTTTATCGGCGTGCTTCTGGGCGCAGGGAATGCGGCGGGTGGCTATGTTGTGACTGAACGCATGTTAGATATGTTCAAGTCGAGCAAGAAGCCCGCAGCAAAAACTGAAGGGGCGAAATAATGAATATTACTTTTTTTGTGCAGCTGAGCTATTTCGCTGCGGCCGCGCTGTTTATTTTAGGCCTCAAACGCATGAGTTCCCCGGTTACGGCGCGCAGCGGTATTGTGTGGGCGGGCTATGGCATGGTGCTCGCGACGGTCGCCACCTTCTTTTACCCTGGGTTGAACAATCACATTTGGATGGTGGCGGGCATTGTCATTGGTACCGCGATTGCCTGGGTGTCCGGCAAAAAAGTCGCGATGACCGATATGCCGCAGATGGTCGCACTTTACAACGGCATGGGCGGTGGCTCAGCGGCTGCGATTGGCGCGGTGGTATTGTTTCAAGCCTATGACAAGAGCGTGATCGCTGCCGCAACCTCGCCAGCGGCAATGACAGTTGCGGCTTCGAACTTTAATACCGTTCATGCCTCACTCGCGATAATTGGTGGGCTGATTGGCGCGGTGAGCTTTTCTGGCTCGTTAATTGCGTTTGCCAAGCTGCAGGGCTTAATTGAGAAGCGTTTTGCCTTGCCAGGTCAAAACCTTATCAACTTGGCGCTGTTTGTTGCCGCGATTGCGTTGGGCACGATGATCGTGTTCCAGCTCGATCAAACGCTGATTATTGCGTTTTTTATCGTGTGTCTGGTGCTGGGCGTGCTGGTCACGCTGCCGATTGGCGGTGCCGACATGCCGGTGGTGATTTCGCTTTACAACGCATTTACCGGGCTTGCGGTGGCGTTTGAAGGCTATGTGATGCAAAACCCAGCGCTGATTATCGCCGGCACCGTGGTGGGTGCAGCCGGAACGCTGCTCACTCAGCTGATGGCGAAAGCCATGAATCGGCCTATTTCGGGTGTGTTGTTCACCAAATTTGGCGGCGGCGGCGCTGCGCAGGGGGAAATCAAGGGCTCGCAAAAAGCCATTGAAGCGCCGGATGCGGCGTCGCTTTTGTATATGGCCGATAAAATTATTATCGTGCCGGGCTATGGTTTGGCGGTCGCACAAGCGCAGCACAAACTGTGGGAGCTTTGCAAAGAGCTGATCAAGCGTGACAAATCGGTCAAATTCGCGATCCACCCGGTCGCCGGTCGTATGCCTGGGCATATGAACGTGCTGCTGGCAGAAGCGGGCGTGCCATACGATTTGATTTGCGATATGGAAGAGATCAACAGCGAATTCCCGACCTGCGATGTGGCGATCGTCATCGGTGCCAACGATGTGGTAAATCCGGCGGCGAAAACCGATAAATCCAGCCCGATCTATGGCATGCCGATTTTGGATGTGTCGCTCGCAAAACAAACCATCGTGGTCAAACGCGGTAAAGGCACCGGTTTTGCGGGCATCGAAAACCTGCTGTTTTATCAGGACAACACCAAGATGCTGTTTGCGGATGGGCAGGAAGCAGCATCTAAACTGCTGTCCGGGCTAAAAGCGATTGATTCGGGTGGCGGGCATTGAGTTCGGCGGTCATCCAGGCGTTTGGTTTAGCGTTTTGTACACTGTGCGCGGTGGCAGAATTTGCCTATGCGGGCGATGCAGTGTTGAACTCGAACGCCTGTACTTTAAGCATCGACGGCAAAACATTTCTGCTGCATGGGAAATATCAAGTCGTGGAATCATTTCCAGATTTTAAAGTAGAAATTGTGACCAGCTTTAGTGACCTCAAAGTGCAAAAAGTCAGCAGTTTTCCCAGTGAATGTGGCAAATGGCAGGAAGTCGGCAGCTTTCCAGATTTTAAAGTTCAATTTGTCAGTTCATTTCCGGATTTGAAAATTGCATTCGTAGAAAGTTTTCCGGGCATGCAGTAGTTATTCGCTGCCTATTTCAAATTGGCATATCCAGACGACAAACACCCTAAATTTAAGGTTCTAAAGACTTTTTTTGGCTGCTATGCAAGCGTCAAAAGTGTGAACGAGTCCGCAAAAATAAGAATGCGTACACAGCGTCACACTGCCGGGCATACAGGCTTCCCGCGTGGCGGCATAATAGAGTTCTAAATTTTGCGCAGGGGTGTTGCAAAGTGTCCGACCAAGCGGTGCTGCTTGTCACCAATATATTGCTCGGCTTGGTGTTAAATCTGGCGCTGCTTTTTGTTGCGCGTGAGTATCCGGCAACTTTACGGAAGTCGCAAAGGGTTTGGGCGGGTGCTGGGCTTTGCATGGTGTTGGCGTGGCTTTTGCTCGGGCTGCGCGCTATGGGTGCAAATGCGCTTTCGGTGATTGCTGCCAATGCGGTTTTGGGTTTTGGCCTAGCAGAATATGCCCGGGCGCTACAGCAGTTTTCCGGTAGACAAGCCGCGCTATCACGCTCCGTAGCGTCTGCATTGATATTTGCGGTGATCACTGCATTGGTCTATTACTTTGGTGTTAATCGTGATTTGCGTGCGGCTCTCGTCAATGTGATGGCAATCGCGATGCTCAGCTACGTTTTCGTCGAGGCGCGCCGCACGCTGGAGTTTTCGCCGTTAGCGACCAAGTTGACCATGGCCGCGCTAGCAGCCTTCGCCCTCATTTTATTATTGCGCTCAAGCTATCTAGTCGCCAATATGGTGGCTGTGCCAATGCTTGCCCAGCAACAAACCGTGGCGCAGCAATTGATCTCAGCGGGTCTGACGGCGTGTTTCGCGCTGCTAACGTTTGCGTTTTCGATTATGTGTAAGGAGCGTTTGACCAATGAATTGCACCGACTAGTCCGCTACGACAGCCTAACCGGCACTTTGAACCGGGCGCCGTGGCGCGCTGAATTCAACTCGCACTTCGAGCGTGGACGTCAGTTTTCAGTTTTGCTGTTTGATATCGACCATTTTAAGTCGGTAAACGATGCCTATGGGCACAGCGCGGGCGACGCCGTACTGCAATCCATCGCCGCCTGTGCGCGCGTTTTATTCGGCGAGCGCGTCGGCCGCCTCGGTGGTGAGGAGTTTGCGGTGATCGTCCCGGCGATGAGTGAATCACGTGCTTTGGAATTAGGTGAGCGTTTTCGAAGTGCGGTATCAGATTTGAAAATCGTACATGGCAGCGAAACTTTAAATACCACGATTAGCCTAGGTGTAGCTGACGCAATCGGCTTTGAGAACACCAAAGACTTACTTAAAGCCGCTGACGACGCGATGTATGCTGCAAAACGCCAGGGCCGCAATGTGTCGGTTGCGGCTTCGAGTTTGCTGGCGCTGTAATTCCATTCCAAATCATTTAGAAATGGAATTACTTTTCTGTATGTCGCTCGGCCAACGCCGCCAACACATCCGACAAACCCAAGCCGCGTGCGCGCAGTAGCACCAATAAGTGAAAAACCAAGTCTGCGGCTTCC
>JBBQBR010000264.1:0-4673 GCA_038317875.1 Lysobacterales bacterium | reverse complement strand
GTGCCCGCCTAGCACGAAATGCGTTGCATGCAGCTGCGGGTGATGGCAAAAGGCAAACGGGCCAACTAGATACGGCTCATCGACGACCGTGATTCGCAGCCGCGCTGGCGGATCACCTGCGCGGCTGTCGTGGTTGCCGCGCACAAGCGTCATTTCACACGCACAGTGATGTGTTCGCCATTCATCAAGAGATGCCAGCAGCTCTGGCGTGCGCGATGTTGCCGCATGTAAAAAATCCCCAAGAAAAACGATCTGCGTAGGCGCGTGCCGAGAAATGAGTGTCGTCAGACGCGCTAGATTTTCCTGCGTGGTGCCTGCGGGTACGGGCTGACCGAGCGCGCGGTAGGTGGCAGCTTTACCCAGGTGTAGATCGGCGATAAAAAGTGTTTTTGCGGTGGGCCACCAAATTGCGTATTCGGGCAGCAGATGTAGCTCAGTATCGGCCCACTGCACTTTGCAGACTGAGGCGTTCATTTCAGCGTACGCGGCTGCGAGGGCTTGCGTTCGCGCTTGGAGTATCCGCTGGCTGCTTTTTCCAGCTCTGCAACCATGCGTGCGATGCGATCAGCCGCGCTTTCGTTCGATAGCTTTTCACGGAAGCGTTCCACCATGAGCGGAAACGAAAATGGTGTTGGGCGTGCCAGCGCTTTAAGCGCAAGCTCTTGCGTGGCGATGCGGGTTAAAGTGCTAAAAAGTCGATCAATGTCTAGCTCTTGCGCCAGCACTTCTTGCTCGGCCTGTCGTAGCAGCCCGTTGGCCGGGTCGTATTTGCTAAAAACTTCATAGAACAGCTTTGCGGATGACTGCAGCTGTTTGTTGCTGCGCTTTTCACCTGGGTATGCCTGGAAAATCAATCCTGACACGCGCGCGATTTCGCGAAAGCGGCGCTGCGCCAGCTCGCCCGCATTTAAGCTGGCCAGCACCTCGTGCAACAGCGCTGCGCGCGTGTCGGCACTTGCCAAAGTTTGGTCATGCCCGTCATGACTAAACTTCAACGCCTGCGGCAGCAGCGTGGCCCAATCCACGTCGGTGGCACTGAGCAATTCAAAACCATAGTCGTTGACCGCGATTGAAAACGTGCGCGGTGCGTGTTGCGCCAAACGCCACGCAATCAGGCTGGCAAGTCCTAAGTGAACTTGACGGCCGGCAAACGGATATAAAAACAAATGCGAGCCTTCACGGGTTTTTAAAACTTCGGCCAACAGTATTTTTGGCGTGGGCAACGCTGACCACTGTTGCTGTAGCTCCAGCAGCGGGCGCACGCACTTTAATTCAGGCGACTCGTATTTACCGTCTTCGGCCAGCGCTAACTGCTGTACCACGGCATCGGCAAGCGTCGTCGACAATGGCAAACGCCCACCCGCCCAGCGTGGCACAGCAGGCCGTCTACCACTGGCGCGCCGCACCCAAGCGGTCATGTCATGGATGCGCACCAGTTCTAACAAGCGCCCGCCGAATAAAAAGCAGTCACCCGGCTGCATTCTGGCCGCGAAACTTTCCTCCACGGAACCGATTTTTGCGCCGCCCAAAAATTGCACCATGACACTGGCGTCGCTGACAATGGTGCCGATGTTCATGCGGTGGCGACGCGCCAGCCGCGCATCGGGAACGCGCCAGATGCCGTCATCGTCTGGCACAGCGCGCTGATAGTCAGGGTAGGCGTTAAGCGATGCGCCGCCTTGGCGTACAAAGTTGAGTGCCCATTGCCAATTTTCGGCGGACAGTTGCGCATAGGCGGCGGTGCTGCGTAGCTCTGCAAACAAGTCATCCGCGATGAAGCCGCCGCCCAGCGCCACCGTCACAAGATGTTGCACCAGCACGTCGAGTGGCTGCTCAGGCATCGCACGCGCTTCAATATGCCCATCGCTAATCGCTGCGCGCACGGCCGCGGCTTCGACTATTTCAAGGCTGTGTGTCGGCACTAGCGTGATCCGCGAAGGCCGACCGGGCGCATGGCCGGAGCGGCCCGCACGCTGAAGCAAGCGCGCCACGCCTTTGGGCGAGCCGATCTGGAGCACGCGCTCAACCGGCAGGAAATCAACGCCTAGATCAAGGCTAGAGGTGCACACGACCGCTTTCAAGTCGCCGCTTTTCAAACCGGCTTCGACCCACTCGCGCACTGCGCGATCTAGCGACCCGTGGTGCAAGGCCACGATCCCCGCCCAATCCGGCCGCGCGGCTATTAGCGCTTGGTACCAGAGTTCGGACTGCGAGCGGGTATTGGTGAAAATTAGCGTCGTGGCACTTTTGTCAATCTCTGCAACCACTTGCGGCAACATACTCAGGCCCAAATGCCCACCCCAAGGGAAGCGCTCCACGCGCTCCGGCAGCAATGAATCAATCACTAGCTTTTTCGCCACTTGGCCCTGCACTAACGTGCCGTGATCATGGCCGAGCAGGGTGCGCATCGCCGCCGGCAAATTGCCCAGCGTAGCGGACATACCCCACGTTTGTAGTGCAGGGTTCCAGCCACGCAGCCTAGCCAGCGCCAATTGCACTTGCACCCCACGTTTGTTGCCAAGCAGCTCGTGCCATTCGTCGACCACGACCATCTTCACGCTGCCCAACACCTCACGTGCATCCGCGCGCGAAAGCAGCACGGACAGGCTTTCCGGCGTGGTCACCAGGGCAGTCGGCAAGCGCTTGTTTTGCGCGCTGCGCTCGCTGGCAGCGGTGTCGCCGGTACGCGCACCGACACTCCAGGCTGCACCCGCATGCACGGAAGCGACGGCACCGTCGATACTGTTCGCAGTTTGATGACTTAGAAAATCAAGCGGCTGCTGTAAAGCGCGCAAGGTGTCAGCGGCCAGCGCGCGCATCGGCGTGATCCACAGCAAGGTCAGCGGCGGTGCTGGTTTTGGAGCTGATTTGGTTGCTTTTCGCGCCGGTTTTGATCTGGCTTTGACCGTAAACGCCCTCAACGCACCGAGCCAGACGGCATAGGTTTTGCCGGCACCTGTGGTGGCGTGCAACAAGCCTGATTCACCGCGCGCGATGGCTTGCCATAATTCTTTTTGAAACTTGAAAGGCTTCCAGCCGCGTTCGGTGAACCAGCTTTCTAGTTCGCGTTTCATCAAGGCGCAGTCGGCAGCAATGCCGACAATGTTTCCAGCGTATCGGCTTCAGCGATCGGTTTGTCGATGCGCCAACGCAGCATTCGTGGGAAGCGAACGGCAATGCCGCTTTTGTGGCGTGGGCTGCGGGCTATGCCTTCAAAGGCCAGCTCGAATACCAGCGTAGGCTTGACGCTGCGCACCGGCCCGAAGGTCTCGATGGTGGTTTTACGGATTACCGCATCGACTTTTGCCATCTCGACGTCGGTTAAGCCTGAATATGCTTTTGCAAACGGCACTAGCTTGCGCTCAGGCTGATCCGGCGCGCCGTCCCATACCGCAAACGTATAGTCGCTATAAAGGCTGGCACGACGGCCACGGCCGCGCTGCGCGTAAATCAGCACCGCGTCGATACTCATGGGATCGATCTTCCACTTCCACCAAACGCCAACATCTTTGGTGCGCCCGACACCATACTGCGCGGCCCTGGCCTTAAGCATCATGCCCTCGACGCCCATGCTGCGCGCCGCTTCGCGCTGACGTGCAAACTCATCCCAGCTTGCCGCGTGCAATACTGGACTTGGCAATAGTTGTGGTTGCGCTAATTGCTCGATCAGCTGATCGAGCCACGCGCGTCTTTCAAACTGCGGCTTGGCGCGTAAATCTTGCCCCTCATATTCAAGCAGGTCATAGCCCAATAAAACCACCGGTAAGTCACGCAACATTTTAGCGCCGATGGTTTTGCGGCCAATGCGCTTTTGCAGCTGAGCAAAGGGCTGCACCTTGCCCGCTTTTGAATCAGCCGATTCCGCATCGTTGCGCCACACCACAATTTCGCCATCGATTACACAACCGTCCGGCAACGCCGCCGCCATCGCGGCTAATTCTGGGAAGCGTTCTGTGACTAGCTCTTCACCGCGTGACCAAATCCATACTTGACCCGCGCGCCGCACCAGCTGCGCACGAATACCGTCCCACTTCCATTCAACAAGCCAGTTTTCAGGCACGCCGAGCACGGCATCGAACTGCGTAAGCGGCAAGTTAAAAGGGTGCGCTAAAAAAAATGGATACGGCTGGCCGCTGGTTTTTTGATTGAGCTCGCCGCTGTTTTCCGGTGCTACCAGCAGCGCGTAATCTTCTGCGGTGGGCTGACCGCTGATGTGCAAATAGCCCATCAGCCGCTGTGCGACGCGCTTGGTATCGATGCCACCCACTGCGGCAAGTGCTTGCGTGACCTGAAGCTTTGAGACGCCCACGCGAAAGCCGCCGGTCATGAGTTTGAAATACACCAGCCGCTCGTCGGTGGCCAGCTGATCCCAATGCGCACGCAGCGTTTCCGTCAGTAGTTCAGGCGCTAACTTGCGCAGCGGCAGCAGGCGTTGTTCAATCCACGCGGCTAGGCCTAGCTCATGTGATTGAGTAGGCGCTGGCAAAAGCAAGGCGATGGTTTCGGCCAAATCACCAACCGCGTCATAGCTTTCATCAAACAGCCATTCCGGCAAAACCGCTGCTTCCCGCGCGAGCGCACGCAATATTTTGGTCGGCACGATTTGGCGTGGTTTACCACCGGCAAGAAAATACACAGCCCACGCGGCATCACAGGCTTGCGCGCCCGAAAAG
>JBBQBR010000263.1:0-4675 GCA_038317875.1 Lysobacterales bacterium | reverse complement strand
CAAAAGTTCGCTTAAGATTTGTACGCCCTCCATCAGTGGCGCTTTGCCGAGCTGAAAGTCACGGTGATAGCTACCCGGCAGGCCAGTCATAATAGTGCGATGGGTCTCAGAGATGCCGCGCAGCGCCCGACATTTTGCGCGCGCCAGCTCGATCACGTCGGGGTTGCGCTTTTGCGGCATGATTGAAGAACCTGTGGTATAGCTATCTGGCAGCTGCAAAAAGCCAAATTCGGCTGTGGAAAACAGGCTTAGATCCCACAGCAGCTTTTCCAAGCTATTCGCCACGCTGACGCACCAATCGAGTAACGCTTGCTCGTGGCGGCCGCGGCTATTCATGCAGTCAGTGGCGGCGCGCTGCACTTTCGCGAAGCCCAATAATTGCGCAGTCATAGCGCGATCTATCGGCAGCGGCACGCCATAGCCTGCGGCTGCACCCAGTGGGCAGCGGTCAATGCGCGCGTGCACGCCGACGCTGGCATCCAATTCCTCAACTAAGGCTTCCGCGTAGCCTACTGCCCACAACCCGAAACTACTGGGCATGGCTTTGCGCATATGGGTGTAGCCGGGCATGGCCGCCGTCTTAAAGTCATCAGCGAATTGCGCTAACACCCGTGCCAAGGCAAGCACGTCGGCGCTTAATTCGTTGAGTTGCGCACGCAGGTACAGCCGCAGCGCCACCAGCACCTGATCATTGCGCGAGCGCGCCAAATGGATGCGCTTTCCGGCCTCGCCCGTGGCCGCAACTAACGCGGCTTCCAGTGCGGTGTGGCAGTCTTCTTGACTATCTTCGATGCGCACCGCACCGCTTACACTTAATGCGTATTGAGTTTGCAAGGCACCAAGTAGCGCGCTCGCGTCGCTGTGCGCAAGCAAATCCACGCCAGCCAACATGCGCACGTGCGCAGCGCTGGCGATGCAGTCAAAACCATACAGCGCCAAGTCCAATTCCGGATCGCGCCCAACGGTGAAGCGATGGATGGCAGCGTCGAGCGGCAAATCTTTCGCCCATAGCGGGCTGGACACTTTTTCCGTGTCGCTGATCGCCGGATTGTCCTTAATTGTGCTCATGCTCTTTAACCAGTTTGGTGCCAGCGCCTTCGTTGGTGAAGATCTCAACAAGGAGCGCATCGGGCTGCATGCCGCTGACCAAATGCACGCTTTGTACGGAGTGGTTCAGCGCATTTCGTATTGCCGCCGTTTTCGGCAGCATGCCGCCGTTGATCTCACCACGCGCGACCATCTCCTCCAGCTCACTCAGTTCGGCAAAAGAAATCACGCTCGCGGGGTTGCTCATATCTTTCAATAGCCCAGGCACTTTCAGCACGAAAAACAGCTTTTCCGCATGCAGGGCGCTGGCAACCGCCGCCGCAATCGTATCGGCGTTGGTGTTGAGCACTTGACCGCTGGCATCGCAGGTCAGCGGGCAAATCACCGGCACGTAGTCTTTCTCCAGCAGCGTATGCAGCAAGGCGGGGTCAACATCGTCGATATCCGCCACTAAACCATAGTCGATCAACTTCGCTTGGCCCTGCAGCGGGCCGTCCACGTGCTGGCCTACATACAGCGGCGCGCGCTGATGTGCCCGCACCATGCCGGCGTCAATGCCGCTCAAGCCCACGCAGGGCAGGCCCGCAACGTTGAGTTCCGCCAATAGATCCGTGTGCACAGAGCCCGCCAGCACCATCTTGACGGCTTCCAAACCTTCCGGCGTGGTGACGCGTCGGCCCTGCACTTTTTCGATCGGCAACGCCAATTTGTCGCACAAAGCATCCACACCCGAGCCGCCGCCATGCACAATCACGATGCGGATTGACAGTGTCCATAAAACGCCCAGCTGCTCCGCCACCGCTTTGCGCGCCTCAGCGTTATCCAACACTTCGCCGCCCAGTTTGATCACAAAGATCTTGCCGCGAAACTGACGCAAATATTTTGCCATGCCTTTTAAGGCGTCGAAGGGGTTGGCGGCGAATGGCATGGGTGGCTCCGTTAAGGGTGTTTCTAGAAAAGTTAGGGGGTCAAAACTGAGGGCACTATAATTAGTTAGCTAAGCAAATATTCAAGCGCTGCCATCTGCACCCAAAGGCGATTTCCCGCCTCTTCCAACACGCGCGAGTGCGGCCCGTCCAAAACTTCGTGCGCCACTTCTACGCCGCGCCGCACCGGCAAGCAGTGCATAAAAATCGCTTTCGGGTCAGCCAGCTCAAAGTGTTTTTCGGTGGGCATCCAGCTGGATAAGCTTGGGTCATTGGGCGGTGCGACCAGGGCATCGGTTTGGCCCCAGGATTTCGCGTACAGCACATGCGCGCCGCGTAAAGCGCTTTGCTGGTTCGTGAAAAATTCAATCTTGGCACCGGTTTGTTCGCTCAACTTAATCGCCTCGGCGGTGATTTCCGGTGCCAATGCGTAGCCAAGCGGATGCGCAATTTTAATCTTTGCGCCCATCGCGGCGGCCGTCAGCAACACCGAATTCGGCACCGCGCGCGGCAAGGATTTGATATGCGGCGCCCAACTCAGCGCGACATTGACTTGGCTCAAATCACCAAACTCTTCCTGCATCGTCATCAAATCCGCCAAGCCTTGGCATGGATGCTCACGCGCACTTTCCAAGCTAATTACCGGCACCGTCGCGTGTTTGCGAAAGGCACCAATGACGCGGTCCGCTTCGTCGCTGGCCAAGCCTTCACCATGCGAAAATGCGCGCACGCCTAAGATGTCGACGTACTGACTCAACACGCCCGCTGCTTCGCGTACATGCTCAGGCTTGTCGCCGTTCATCGCGATATTGTCGAGAAATTCCAAGCCCCACACGCCTTGCCCAACATCCAGCGGAATCGCTTGCCCGCCCAACTTTGTCGCGGCAGCGTCAAAGGATGTGCGCGTGCGTAAACTTGGGTCCATAAACAGCAGGCCGAGCAACTTATTGGCTAACGCATTCGAGCGCTCACCGCTTTTCAAAACCCGGGCGCGGGTAATGATCGCGCTGGCAATGGCGGGGCTTAGATCACGAAAATGGGTAAAGTGTTTCATATAGATTCTTGCCTAGATTTTTGCTTGAAAGCGCTGTACGGAGTGGATGAAGGCGGAAATCGCATTCTGCGTCAAATTGAGTGGCGGCATTAAGCGCAACACCTTAGCGTCGTTCGAGCCGCCGACTAATATGCCGTCATCAAATAGATGCTTTTTCAACGCCGCTGCCTGTTCGTGAACTAGCCCGAGCAACAGGCCGGTGCCGCGCGTTTTGATGCCCAGCGCGGCTAAGCCGACGCGAATTGCCCCACCTGCGGCGCTGGCGTTCGCCATCAGTTGTTCTTGCGCAATCACCGATAGCGTCGCCAATAGCGCAGCACACGCGAGCGGCCCGCCACCAAAGGTAGACCCCATATCGCCCGGTGCAATTTTTGCCGCAATTGCGCCGGTCATCAGCACCGCACCGATTGGCACGCCGGATGCCAAACCCTTGGCGGAAGTGATGATATCGGGCTGCACTTCGAGTACATTTTCTGCAAACGGCGCACCCAACCGGCCAATACCGGTTTGAATTTCATCGAAGATCAGCAACGTTCCGGCGGCGGACGTTTTCGCGCGCAAGGCCTGTAAATAGGCTTTGTTGGCGCTGCAGATGCCCGACAAACTTTGGATCGGCTCGATAATCACCGCGCACACGTCGGAAAAATCCGCTGCCGCCAGCGCCGCCATGTCATTCAATGCAAGCGCCCGCGAAGGCGGCAGCCACGCGGCGTAAGGCTGGGTAATTTTGGCGTCGTCAGTGGCGGCTAAACACGCCAGACTGCGGCCATGCCAGCCGCCTTTGAGCGCCATAATCACGAGACGGCCGGTAATTTTATGCGCCAACTTCAACGCATTTTCATTCGCCTCCGCGCCCGAATTGCAGAAGAATACGCGCTGCATGCCGCTGCCTTCAGCAAATGCAATCAACGCCGCCGCAGCCGTTTCACGCAAAGGCAATTCGCCTGCAGTTGAATAAAACAGCAGGCTTTGCGCCTGCGCATGGATCGCCGCCACTACTTGCGGGTGGCTATGGCCGGTGCTGGCAACGCAGTGTCCACCGTAAAAATCCCAAAATGCCCGGCCGTCGGTGGCGAAAACTTGATCGCGCACACCGTGCGAGAGGGTGAAGGGAAAGGGTGTGTAGGTTGGTAGTAAGGAATTCATGCGGCGATTTTATGCACAATTGCTGCATAATATGCAAGCGATTGACGCAAATGAATTTACTTCCGCCATTTATCTGCGAATCCATGCGTCAAATCTTTTGGGTTGGCGTTACGATGAGGAATTAAGCTTGTGACTTCGCCGCGCAGTCTTTCAGATCGTTCTCGATGGAACTGCCGCTATGTTGAACTTGCAGCGTTGCCCAGGCGTCGATGCCAGCCTTTTGGAAAGGAAATATGACTTATCAATCAGAGAAATGCCTTTTCAGCCATATTGAACAGGATGAATTGCACGCGAACGTGCTAGTTGCGCATCTAACGCTTCGACCGCCCCAGCTTCGGAGGCTTTGCAGCTTTTTCCGGCTTAGCCCTCACCCCCGCCCTACCCATGAACCTCCGCCTAAGTCTATGTTTTTACTGGGATGGCGCACCGACAGGCGTGATGGGAACTAACGTGAAACCCTGCCTTTGCGCAAGCTTATTTAGGCGTTGATTTTCGCTTTCTC
>JBBQBR010000262.1:0-4692 GCA_038317875.1 Lysobacterales bacterium | reverse complement strand
AACGCAAGACGCAAGCTCTGATAAGAAAGCGCCGTCACCTTTGCAACTTGCCACGATCTGCTCACCATTGGCGATGCTGAGCAAATCCCATTGGGCATGCGCCTTCACTTCCCCAGGATTTTGCGACTCAGACTGCCCAAGCGACTGAAACAGCGCTGGGTAACGTTTCGGATTGTGCTGCGCAAGCGCTAATAAATCGGGGCGCTTATTTAAGGTGATGACCTGCAAACTGCTTTCCTCGGTTTGTAAGTTGACTTCCATGGGCGTGCTTTAAAAGCAACAAAAAGGTTTGTCTTAAAAAATGCCTGCCTCTAAGCCAGCGGCTATTGTTTGCGCCAGTTCGACTGCGGGCGCGATCTGCATTTCAGACAGCACCTTACTTGCCTGAATTGCATCCGGGCTTTGCGCATGCGTGATGACTATCAACGTTTCTGCCACTTTTTTTAGCCGCAATCCCATAGCGATACGTTCAATTTGCCGCATTGCACCCGCGCCATCGCTACCCGCTGCGATCACGCACGCATAGGACTTGCCGTTGATTTTACCGAGCAGCGGATAATAGTTCAGATCGAAAAACTCTTTCATGCTGCCCGTCATCGACGCCAAGTTTTCTGGGCATGCGAAAATCAAGGCATCTGCCTGTATAACGTCGGATGCATCGGCATCGGCAGCAGCTAAGACAATGACCTCGATGTCGTATTCGCTCGCCGCTTGCACCATGGCGCTAACCAACGCACGAATGGCACCGGTACGACTATGCCAGATGATGCAAAGACTAGGTTTACGCACTGATTGTCGGATTGCCAAGGCTACGCGCAAACCAGGCCTGCCATGGCGCAGGACACGCACTTTTGATGCGCATCGCCGCCGTATGATCAGGCACCGTGGCAAATAGTGCGCCACCACTACCGGTTAGCCGCGCGTTACCGGCTTGTGCAATGAGCCATTGATGCGCACTAGCAATTTCGGGATAGCGCGCCAGCACCAAAGGTTCGAACACATTGCAAGTCGCGATTCCCGCCTGCACTTGTTCGATGCTGATCGGCAAACAATCACGTTTGAGTGTGGGCGCTGAAAACAGCTCAGCCGTGGCGCAATGCTGGCCGGTGTGCACAATCACGTAGTGGCTGGGTGCCAGCGCAATCGGCATGAGTAATTCTCCGATGCCTTGCGCCCATTGATCGCCACCCTTAAGAAAAAATGGCACGTCCGCGCCCAGTTTCAAGGCAAGTGCAGCAAGCTCAATCGCGCTGAGCTTTAACTGCCAAAGTTGATTTAGCCCAAGTAATACGCCTGCGGCGTCGCTGCTGCCACCGCCCATACCTGCGCCGAGGGGGATTTTTTTATAAAGCGCAATGTCGACACCGCCCGGATATTGCGTGTGGGCTTTTACAAGCTGCGCTGCACGCACACACAAATCAGCTTCGGCGCTGACATCGCTCGGGCCTATGCGACGGGTAATTTCGCTGGACGACAAAAGCGTCAATGCCAACTCATCATACAAATTGATCGCTCGAAACACCGTTTGCAGCGTGTGATAGCCATCGCTACGGCGGCCGGTAATATGCAAAAACGTGTTTAGTTTGGCAGGCACACGCAAATTGATGGCGACCGGCACAGGCTATTTCGCGCCTTCAATAACGATCTCAACTCGACGATTTTTGGCGCGGCCACTGTCGGTATCGTTGCTGGTTATCGGCTGTGCTTCGCCCAAGCCGACTACTTTGAGTCTTGCGCCATCAACCGCTAGCTTTATCAGGGTTTCCCGAACGCTTTCCGCGCGCTTTTGCGATATTTTTTGATTCGCAGCAGCTGCACCCCGGCTATCGCTGTGACCTTCAATACTGACGGGCAAATTCGGATAGCGCGCTAAAAATTTGATTGCAGGTTGCAAATTAACTTTGCCCGCATTGCTTAACGTGCCTTGGTTTGAGGCAAAAAAGGCATCGCCTAAAATAAGTGATTTGCCACGCGCCGTAGTTTGCTCACGTAAACCGGCAACTTGGCGCTCTAAAGACTCTACTTGATCGCCACGCAGCGCCGCTTCAGCTTGTGCCAACTTCGTTTCGCGCGCTTGCGCGGCGGCTAGTTCACGCGCGATGCTGGCTTCCTTCAGCGCCAATTGCGTCAATTGTTCTTGGCGAAGGCTCTCGATTTCAGCAGCATCACTTTGCGCCTGCGCCAGCGCACGCGCGTCATTTAGCGCACGTTCGGCGCTTTCGGCTTGTAAAATGTTTTGAAATCTAAGCTGCTCAGCTTCGCGCTGTGCAGCCTCGGCCTGCAAACGGGCGGCAGCCAGTTCTAGATCACGCTTTTCTAACTGCAATGCCTGCAAGCGCGACTGATCCTTGGCCAAGGCCACACTGGCTTGAAATATCGAAATTTTGCGCTCGACGATATAAGCCAATTGTTCGCGCTCAGCCGTAGTTTTCACTTCTTTCCAACGCACCAAGGCGTTATCCACATCCGCCGCAAGCAGCGGCGCAAGCGCGCGATCAGTTTGCCCCATGGCGTTGGTCTCAGTACCGCTGCCCGCATCAAGCCACTGCGAGCTCAAACGTTCAAAGTCTAAATCTCGGCCGGTGGTGGCGCATGCACTCAAGCTTAAACAGAGCGTCAAAATAGCGGCTTTTCGGGATAAGCGATTGGTTTGAGGGGAAAAAGCCATTATCGTGTCTTCCTAGATGCTTCTTGGACTTGCTCGCGCAGCTGCTGATTTTCTGCCTCACGCGCCTGCACGTCACTGCGCGCCTGCGCCGCTCGTGCTTTGACCCGCGCCAATTCGGCATGAATTTCGGCGCGCTCGCTCAATTGCTTGGCGGCGTCATACTTGCCGGATTGATCCGCTTCGGTAGCCGCCGTCATCGCCGTAAGCGCAAAACGCCACTCCAAAGGTGCGTCGCGTTCCGCGCTAGCGGTACGCGCCTGTTCAATCGCAAGCGCCGCCTTGGCAAGCTCTGAGCTCGGCCGCGGCGCGGTTGCGCAGCCTGCAAACAATAGTATTGCGCCAATAACAGGGGGCCACGAATACGCAAAACGCTGCAAATTTGATCTAAGATGCTGCATAGTTAGAAAAGTCCAGAAACGGATGTGCTGATTGTGAGCAGTTGTGCTCATGGCTGGCAACCACAACGCGAAAACAGATCACGGAGTCCACAGGTGGATATTGGCTACTTTTTGAAATTGATGACGGAAAAGAACGCTTCCGACATGTTTTTGACCACTGGCGCCCCGGTCAACATAAAAGTCGAAGGTAAACTTTATCCACTAGGCAATACCGGCCTGCCGCCGGGCATGGTGAAAAAAATTGCTTATTCCTTGATGGACGAAGGCGACGTGCCGCGTTTTGAGAAGCATTTAGAGCTCAACATGGCAATCGCCGTAAAAGACGCCGGGCGCTTTCGCATCAACGTTTTTAAGCAGCGCGGCGAAGTCGGCATGGTGATCCGCGCAATCAAAAGTGAAATCCCCGGCTTTGAAGCGCTTAAATTGCCGCCGGTATTGCGCGAGCTTGTGATGGAGCAGCGCGGGCTAATCTTGATGGTAGGTGCTACCGGTTCCGGCAAGAGTTCGTCCTTGGCAGCAATGTTGGACTATCGCAATGTGAATGCCGCTGGTCACATTTTGACGATTGAAGATCCGATCGAGTTTCTGCATAAACATAAAAAATCAATCGTCAACCAACGTGAAGTGGGCCTTGATACGCATACCTACGCCGAAGCGCTCAAAAATGCGATGCGCGAAGCGCCCGATGTCATCATGATCGGCGAAATTCGCGACACTGAAACCATGGAAAGCGCGATCGCCTTCTCCGAAACCGGGCATTTGTGCTTGTCCACACTGCACTCGAATAATGCCGATCAAACGATGGAGCGGATTTTAAACTTCTTCCCGGAGCCGGCGCATAAAAACGTGCTGATGAATCTGTCGCTAAACCTGCGCGCCATTGTTTCGCAGCGCTTGGTGATTGGTAAAGATGGGCGGCGTTTGCCTGCGGTTGAAGTGCTGCTCAACACGCCCTTCATTCGTGATTTGATCCGTCGTGGCAATATCCATGAGCTTAAAGAAGCGATGGAGCGCTCATTGTCAGAAGGCATGCAAACCTTTGATCAGTCGCTGTTTTTGCTGTATCGCGAAGGCCGCATTGAGTTGGAAGAAGCGCTCAAAAAAGCCGATTCACGCGATGGTTTAGCGCTGAAGATCCGCATGAATGAGGGCGTGCCTGAAGGGGCAAGCGCGGAAGCGCATGATCCGTATTTTTCTTGAGCGGATTTTGGGGGGTAGCGCGCTATTCCCGCCAAGCACGCGCGCCTAAGAAAATAAGGCGCAGCTGGCGCACAAAGCGTTCCACCCACTCGGTTTCGAGCTTCGGTTGATTTTTCGGCAAATCTAATAGCTCACTCGCAGCAAACATCATGGTTCCAACCACCAGCGTGCAGGTCATCTCCAGCGCCTGACTGGACAGCCCCGGCATTAAGCCTGCTTGACGCGAATCCAAGGCCATCTCGTGACTGAAGTGCAATTCTTCACGCCGCACCGCCGCCCGTAAAATCGGCGAACCGCCGCTTCGCTCAGTGACGACAAACAAGAAATGCGCGCGGTGCTCTTCGATAAATTGCCGGTAAATTTTGACCGAGGTTTTTAGCATCGCGGTCGGCGGCAAGCCGGTGCGGCGCACGTCGCGCAATAATC
>JBBQBR010000261.1:0-4701 GCA_038317875.1 Lysobacterales bacterium | reverse complement strand
TATTGGCGCTCACATTATTTGCACTCATTGCGCGCTCTGCAGCTCAGGCCAAATTTGCCGCGCGGAAAGCTGTTTTAGCATCAGCACGGTAATGATTAGCGCCGAGATAACGCCGATCAACAGCGCAATAGCCAGTGTTGCAGCTAGCCATCCCGTCGGCGACAGCGCAACGGGTAATTGACTGCTGTCACGCAAGCGCCAAGCAAGCATCATCGCCAACAACGCACCGCTAACCATCGCGGCGGTAAGCCCAGTCGCCAACAAGCGCCAGCGCCGCAGCATCGATGCACCAAGCGCACTATAAAGCGCTAAAGATTTGCGGCAGCGATGCGCTTCTAATTGACACACTACAACCAAGCTCATTAACGCGATTAACGCGGTGCCAAGCCCGGCGTAAAGCGTCAATGCAAGTTTGCTGAGCGCTGCGCCAAATGCTTGGCCCGCAAGGCTGGATATCTGTTTCGGCTCTTCAGTTGCGATGCCAGCCGCGGTAAGCTGCTGCTTAACTTCACGCATATCGTTCGCCTGTAGCTGCCCGCTTAGCGCAATGATGGTTAATGGCACGCTGCGATCTTGCGCATGCATAAACACGACAGCTTCCGGTGCATCTGGGTTGGCAGAATACGCCGCACTTTGCACCACGCCGACCACGCGCATCGGGTCTTGCGTGTTGGTATACAAGGTTTGACCGAGCACTTGTTGACCGCTCAGTTCCAATAATTTTTTCTCGGCCTCGGTATTGAGTACCAATTCGCCGCGTTGGTTGACGCTGCGGCCCACACGCATCGAGTAGCGCATGGTTTCAAACTGCTTTGCACTGCCCGAAACGGGCCGCACGTCCATGCCATTTGGATCGCCCTCGTTTAGCGTCAAGGTTTCCCGTTGCCCAAAGGTGAGCATTGGAATCGCTGAGGTCAGCGCAATATTTTGCACCTGCGGCATTTGAATTGCGCCCTGAATGCGACTGAGCGGTACCGCCTCGTTTGAATCATTCTGGTCTGCCAATTCGCTAATAGCCGGAGTATTCACTAGCGGCAAAAGCCATGTTGAATTGGTCAAACTGCTAGCCAAAAGGCTACGCACGCGGATGGTGTCATTCGATATGGAAACCGCGATCAACGTGCCGACTGCGCACAACCCTGCCATGACGGCAATCAGCGTACGAAACGCCATTAGCACCCGGGTTGGGCTGGCAGCGTTATTGCCGGTGCTTTGATAGCCACTGCCGCTGATATAGGCAATCGCCTCGCTTAGTGCCATCGCCAAGCCAATCATTACTACCAGTGCAAGGCCGGTGCTGTAAGCGCTAGCTCCGAAAACTTGCGCTTGAAATTGTGGCGCATTTTCTGCGAACTCGCGCATTGTCGGCATGGCGTACAACCAATCCTGCATCAGTGGTACGCACAGATAGGCAATTAAAAGCGCTAGCGCGATCGGCAAAGCTGCCAAGGCCAAATTGAATAAAACCAGTCGCAATTGCCCAACCCCGATCCGCAGCAGGATTTGGGTATTGCGCACTTGCTGCGCGCGCGTTAGCGCAATCCAGCAGGCCAGATTAAGCAATGCCGTCAACAGCATCAGGCCGCCTGCCCAAAGATAAAGCTGCATACTGCGATCAGCGTTAAGCCGTTTGCTTTCGCTTCTACTGATGCCTTCGACTGTGTGCAAGCCATCCCACATTGGCATTAAAATATCAATCCGCTCGCGCAAGCGCGCCAGCATTTGCGCGAACTGCTCGGGGGCAAGTGCGCTCAAAGCCACCACGTTGTACATCTCTGGCTGACTTAACACGCCCTTGTCCTCTAGCCCCGGTGCAAATATCGCCTGGCCGAATTGCCATGGAACCCACACATCCGTGCTGCTATCAAACAAACCCCGAAAGCCAGTAACAGTACCGGCAACGCTATAACGCCGCCCATCGATCAAAATACTATCGGGCACTACACCATTAAATGCCCGCTCAATCAGGGCGGTTGAAATCCAGGCGTGCGGGGCATCTGGCGCATGCGGACGAAGCGTGGTTTTGACCTTCAGCGCGTCAAAGAATTGCTCCGAAATGATATCAAGGCTAATCTCAAGCGGCTGTACCGCAAGCTCCAATTTTCCAGAGCGGGCACCGGTACAGGCAATTAGCGTCGTGTCAGCACCGGCGGTCGTCTGGAGCTCGATCATTTGCCGGGGCGACAGGAAAAAGTTGTCACCGATGCTGCTCATGTACGCAAACACCGTTGCGGATCGCCCGGAATAATAGGTGCCTACCGGCTGACCACGGCTCAGCATTTGATACAGCCCAATGCTGGCACCCAGAAAAGTGAGCGCCATTGAAAGTGCCAAAATGGTCAACGCACAGCTTAAAGCGCGTGCACGCAGCAACGCGGCAAAAAGCGCTAGCACGAATGCAGAAATCCAGTGCTAAGAGTCTGCACTAGTGGCTAGGCTCAGCGGTTGCAGCGGGAAGCTCAACATCACCTTTGGGAATCCACGAGCGGACATTCGCGCGATAAAGCACAGGCTCAGCTTTCGCATTTTCCGTGCTAGCTTGGAAACGACTCAGCAGTGCGTCCTGACGAAAAAGATCGGCATCGGTCGCGCTCACTGCGGGCTTTATGCTGACCAATCGATACTGAGTAGGTATGCCGTGAGTATTGATTACGACGGTGTATGCGTGCCAGATTTCGCCATACTGTGCCGTGAGTTGATGCAAACGCTTGCCTCCCATGAAAGTGCCTGAAGATGAAATCTCCTCCCAATACTTACTTAGCGTTTTTTCTGTTGCTTGCAATTTGGGGCCATTCGGAACTGTGGGCGCAGATGTTTGCGGCGTGCCTGTTGCCAACAAGGTAAAGCCCAAAATTATGGATGTTAATACCATTGCTCTTTTCCTTCAGTATTGCTGCCGCCAGAACGGCGGCAGCAATTTCACGTGACTTTAACGGTATAGATCGCAACTAAACGTTACGGAGTCGCACATCGGTAGTGGTTCGGCACAGTAATAAACGAGCCATTTGGCCCAGAGTAACGACCTATGGTACCGCGACATTCAAAAGTCCATCCATCCGGATATGCGGCCGCCGGTGCAACCATTGCTAAACTTAGGGCAACACCACAGACCAGCGTTGCAGTGAAGCCTGCCAACGCTAACTTAACACTTTTCATCTAAAATTCCTCGGATTCTAAAAATTGCCTCGAGGTGTTTGCCTCGAGGTGTTTGCCTCGAGATGTTGATTACATTTGTTTGTTACAAATCGTAATCATTTGTAAATCATGCCCTAAGAAAAATGGCGCGTCAAGGGATACGCCAAACTTCGCAGCCGCCGCTCGTTGTGCCTAGGCCGCAGCCAAGAATCATCACCACTTTGACAGCTCAAGCGCTCAGCGTTTAGCTTCCACGTCTGCGTACTTACGAGAAATCCATGTCGATTACCCCTGAAACTATTGAGCACATCGCCAAATTGGCGCGATTGGGGCTTGATGCCAGCCAAAAGGCGGCCGCAATCACGCAACTTGAGCAAATGCTGGGTGTATTTGAAGCACTCAACGCGATCGACGTCAGTGGTGTTGAGCCGTTATTTCACCCCAGCGAATTAGCGCTGACGCTGCGTGCGGATCAAGTGACTGAGCACGATCAACATGAGGCGTTTCAAGCGCTTGCAGCTGATGTCGGCGGTGAAATGTATTTGGTGCCGAAAGTACTGGAGGCGGGTTAATTATGAGCAATATCTACGATCTAGCGTATTTTCAGGCTGAAAAAGCACGTGGAGTCGGTGCAATTGCATTCGCCGAACAAGCGATCGCGCGCGCGCAGGCGGCGGCTCCGCTCAATGCCTTGATTAGCGACTCTTTTCAATCGGCGTTAAGCGCAGCCGCAGCGGTGCAAACTCCGGACTTGCACCCATTGGCGGGCATTCCGATGGCGCACAAGGATTTGTTTTGCACCAATGGCGTGCGCACGAGTTGCGGTTCGAAAATGCTGGCCAATTTTGTGCCGCCCTACTCTGCCACGATTGTGGAAAAGCTCGCCTATGTGGGCGCGATTTCCATCGGCAAAGCCAATATGGACGAGTTCGCGATGGGTTCTGCGAATGAACACAGCTACTTTGGCGCGGTATCGAACCCGTGGAATTTGACCTGTGTGCCGGGCGGCAGCTCGGGTGGTTCAGCGGCGCTAGTTGCGGCGCGCGTGGTGCCTTACGCCACGGCCAGCGACACCGGTGGCTCGATCCGCCAGCCTGCGGCATTTTGCGGCGTCACCGGCTTTAAGCCCAGCTACGGCCGTGTGTCGCGCTATGGCATGGTGGCGTACGCGTCCAGCTTGGACCAAGCGGGCGTGATCGCGCAGTCGGCGGCGGATTGCGCGGCGGTTTTGCAAGTCATGGCCGGGCACGACTTGCGCGACGGCACGTCTTTAGATGTACCGGTGCCGGACTATCAAAAGGCGCTGGCGCAATCGGTATCGGGTTTAAAAATCGGTTTACCGCGCGGTATTTTTGGCGGCGAGCAAGCCGGTTTAGATCCAGCGGTGTTAGCGGCGACGCGTTTAGCGCTTTCGAGTTTGGAAAAGCTCGGCGCGGTGCTGGTCGATATTGATCTGGCGCATTTAGACGCAGCGCTCGCGGCCTATTATGTGATCGCCCCCTGCGAGGCCAGCTCGAACTTGGCGCGCTTTGATGGCGTGCGCTACGGGCACCGCTGTGAAAACCC
>JBBQBR010000260.1:0-4721 GCA_038317875.1 Lysobacterales bacterium | reverse complement strand
GGAACTCGCTGGGCGGCCAAATTGCCTGGGCCACGGCGGCGGCCTACCCGCAGCGCGTGCAGCGGCTGGTGCTGGTGGACGCAGCGGGCTACCCATTCGTACCCAAATCTATTCCGCTCGGTTTCCAGCTCGCCCGCGTGCCAATGCTGGGGCCGCTGCTGCAGCGCACATTGCCGCGCAGCATGGTGGAGAGCAGCGTACGCAGTGTCTATGGTGACCCCGGCAAAGTCACCCCCGCGCTGGTGGATTTGTATTACGATATGACCCTGCGTGCCGGCAACCGCCGCGCGCTGGGCGTGCGCATGGCCCAGCCGCTCGCCATGGGTGCAGAGCGCATTGCGACGCTGAAAGTGCCCACCCTAATCTTATGGGGCAGGCAAGATCGTTTGATTCCGCCTGACAACGCCCAGCGGTTCGCCAGAGATATCGTCGGCAGCCAGCTGGTGATGTTCGACAGCTTGGGCCATGTGCCCCACGAAGAAGACCCGGCGGCGACAGTGGCGGTAGTGAAAAAGTTTCTGGGGCTGTAAGCCACAGTGAGTATAAGCTTGAGGACTTTTTCTGACGGTGCCATTGGGGTGCGAGCGCTACACGCCCGATTGCACCTTTTTCGACTCGCCCTGCTGCGTTGTTTCCTCCTTGCAGAGAATGACTAATCCGCGTCGTCACGTCTTGCCGGACAAGCCGAAAAAAACACACTCGGGCACGTCCAGCTGAGTTTTCTAGGATAAAGGGTATCGCGGGCATGGTGCGTTCTCGGCGAATTGAGGTTTATAAGATCGACGACGTCCGCACTGAAATTTGGCCCGTATCCACCGTCAAACCCAATGTTTGCTGTCGCGCTGTAGGATGCTCCAAACGCCACTGCGACACTGCCCGCACCACAAGTTGTTCGATACTGCGTTGAATCGGTCTGGCGCCAAAACGTGGGTCAATGCCCGCTTGTGCCAATAACTCGACAACGGCTGCGTCCCAGCGCAACGTCAAACCAAATTGCGCAAGTCCAGCGCGGCTTTGTAGGTCCTGCAATTCTTTTTCGACGATCAAACGCACGCTGTTTGAGCCCAGCGGAAAGAATGGCACGACCGCGTCTAGGCGATTGAAAAACTCGGGCCTAAAATATTTTTGCACGGCATTAGCGGGATCGCTGCTGGCTTCAACAATACTTGTTTTGACAATACCTGTTTCGACAAAACTTGTTTCAACAATACCTGTTTCGACAAAACCTGGTTCGACAAAACCTGGTTCGACAAAACCTAAGGAGCGCGTGCTTTTGGCGCCTAAATTGCTGGTCATCAGAATAATCGCGCTTTTGAAGTCAAAGCTTTGACCGAAACGATCGGTGAGCCGACCTTCGTCCAAAAGCCCGAGCAGGGCATCAAAAATATCCGGGCTGGCTTTCTCAATTTCGTCGAACAGCAATACCGAAAACGGTTGCCGGGCGATGGCTTGTAGCCAGCTGGCCGCTTGTACCTGGCCGTCGCCTAAAAAGCGTTGCATGGCGTCGTAGCCGGCGTATTCACTCATATCGAGCCGGATCAATCTGGACGGTGCATGGGCTGACGGGTTTGCCGACGCGGGCGCAGGCGGGCTTGGTGTGTCAGCATTGCCTGGCGCGTTTGCACCGGCACCAAAGCAAAAGTGTGCCAACGCTTTTGCTAATGCGGTTTTGCCAGTGCCAGTGGGGCCGCTAAGCAATAAAGCGGCGATTGGACGCTGCGGATCGTTGAGGCCGGCCTTGACCGTGATCACCGTTTGCGCGGCAATTTCTACCGCCGCGCGTTGACCGATGACCTGCGTGGACAAGGCTTGACACACCGATTCGAACGCCAGCGGCAGATCATCGCGCAGCAACACCGTCGGCAGCCCAGTGCGCGTGCTAAAACGGGCGATCACGACCGCATGATCGACAGTTTCGGTGCGCGCTAACTGCGCTAGCTCGCGGATAAACTGCACCGCAGGCCCTGGCACCACCGATTGCGGCAAAAAGCGCTGATGGAGCGCCAAAACTTGCGCTGGAATGGCAGCGTCTAGTTTGCCGCTACCGCCGCTTCCGAGCGCGTGGCTGATTTCTTGCAGGAGCTTTAACGCATCGCCGCCGGTAAATGCCGTGACTGGCAATTGTTCAAAGCAATCAAGCAGTTGCGGCGCTAATCGGCGACAAGCCTGCACTTCCTCGAAGCTTGCTTCTGCCACCATGCGCAGCTCGCCGCGCTGTAAATACGGCACTAAAAACGCGCCGACGCTGCTTTGCAGGTCGCTATCGCCACGTACCAGTTCGATCAAATTTTCCGCCACCAAAATGCCGTCGAGCTTACCTAAAGCGGTGATCACTTGCTCGACTCTGGCTTCCCATTGGCCCAAATAGCGCATG
The DNA here is from genome assembly GCA_038317875.1 of Lysobacterales bacterium. Taxonomy (GTDB): domain Bacteria; phylum Pseudomonadota; class Gammaproteobacteria; order Xanthomonadales; family SZUA-5; genus JANNYA01. Next base: position 2,347 of record JBBQBR010000260.1, on the reverse strand, counting down.
CCGGCAATCAACCGGGCGGCGCTGGTGCGCCACAGGCGATAGTCGGCCAGCCCACTATTTTTGCCATCCGATTCGGCGTTGCCAACTTGTTTGCGGTCAAAACTGGCGAGCTTGCGGGCGGCATCGACCAACAAAGTCGATTTACCAACGCCGCGTGGCCCGACCAACAAGATATTGCCGCGCTTGGCCTGTAGCCGTTGCACTAGGTCAGTGCTGGCGCCCGTGCGGCCAAAAGCTGCGCCCAGCAAGCGCCGATCACGTAAAAGCGGCTCGCTGGTGTCAAACAAAATGCGCAATTCAGGGCGCTGATCGGGGCCCAATTTGCGCCAACCGCGACGCACTAAGGCCACCGTTTGCGACTCGATGTCATAGCCCAGCGGCGGCAATTGCAGGGCGATTTCATTCGGCGTTTGCTGGCGCATTGCTTCTTGCACGTAAACCGGAACCAAATCACGCACGTCTTTTTCGGCATCCAAAACAAAGCTCAAGCGCAAATGCGGCACCACACACAGCATCGCTGGTGGTATGCCGGCCTGGTGTTCTAAACCAGAGTTGGGGCCAAATAACTTGACGCAGGGAATCCGCAATGCCGTGGTTTGCGGCAGCGGAATAGCTCGCGGCCCGTCGCTGTAGCGCGCCCGCACCTGCACCCGCACTAACACTTGTTCGCCGCGCTCCCAATCGGTATCTAGCCGCCAGGCGGCGTGTTCGTCCAACCAAATCGCCAAAGCGGCAAGTTCGGTGCGTAAACCGGCGCGATCTGGTGCAACGGCGGTTGCCGCTAATGGATCCGTCAAAATCAAGCCGTGATAATTGCCCTGCACGTCGCGCCACGTGGCGGTCAATATTTGCTCGCTCATGGCATGGCCGCATCGGTGCGTGACCAATCGGCGATCACGTCAAATATCGCAGGCACCGGCAGCGGCGCCAAAAGCACCCGCAGCCACGCCTTTTCGTCAGCACGTGTTGGGGCTGAACCGGGCCGGGCAGTTGCGGGTTTTTTGGCCAGCGTTTGTATCCGCGTTTCCGCAATCTGCAGGCCAGTACGTAAATCGAGCCACTGGCCGTTTGGGTCAAGCACGCGCAAGATCATGCGCACCGGATCTGGGGCGATCTGGCCGCTATCGCCATGCTTGTTCAGAACTTGATTGGCCCTATCGCTGCGCTGCATTAGAACTTGTTGCACCCCTAGTCCGGTGTTTTGCCGATGCAAGCCAAATCCGACTTCCGCTGCTAACAGGCGACACACTCCAAAACCTTGCAGCTGCAAGCTTGTGCCGGCTTGATCGACTTGCACCGACATGCAGCCCGGCAATATCTCAAGCGCTTGGCCCAAGCGTTGCAAATAGTTCATGGCCGCCAAATCTTTAGCGTCCGCTGGGATCAGGCGCAGCTGTAAAGTTACGGTTTCTTGCACCGACGCCGCTGCGGTCAGTTGCTGTAACCAGGCACAGGCAGCAAGTAAATCTTGCGCCGGCTGCCAAACCTGTGCGTTTTCGGCGGGCGCTAAATTTGGCTCCAGGCCATCGCGCCAGCTGTCCAAATGCGCGGTCAAACCAACATTAGCGCGCGCCATCGAAGCACTTAGCCCTTCTCGACCAGGGCTTGGCGTCATTTGTGGCAACCGTAGCGCCGTACTATTTGGCCTGCGCCCGGTGTGCCGCCGTAGCCCTTGCACCACCTCTTCAATCCATAGCGACTGTTGTCGGCAGGCGTAATAATGCAAGCTGGCATCGTCAACCGCACCCAAAACCATATCGCCAGCACGGCGTTCGCTCAATTGATCGTCAATTTGAGCTAAGAATTGCTCGACCAAATCAAGCCAATCGACAAAATGAGCATCGCCAGCTTCCGGCAAGCGCTGGCGCATCAGCGCTGACGCCATCACATACGGCGTTACCGTCAGGGCAAACTCGCCGTTTACCCAATCAAAGCGGATATGAGTTGGCACGTGCAGCTCTAACACCGCCAAGTGCCGTGCCAGCGGTGCCATCAATAGCCGCTCAATCGCTCGTTTCAGGGCGCGCGCGCCGAGTTTTTCATTGCGCCCCAATTGCCCCAGCATGTCCAAAGCGTGCGGCTGTAGCTCGACGATACAAAGCCGCGCCGAAATCCCGGTACGCTGTAAGGCTAGGCGCACCAGATTTTCGGTGATATCGCGCAGCTGTTGATCGTCAAAGCGGCTAAAACCAATCACATGGTCAAGTCTGTTAAAAAACTCTGGGCGAAAATGGTTTTTGGCCGCTTGCAGAAAGATGCTTTGTATGGACTGGGCCGCTACCTCACGCTGTAGTTGCAATTGATTTTTTTGGGCACCGTGCGCGGGCGTAAAACCAAGCTCGGTTTG
>JBBQBR010000259.1:0-4769 GCA_038317875.1 Lysobacterales bacterium | reverse complement strand
CCCGTAAATATCTGGGTAGGAACCAAAATCGCCCGCGTACCAACGCCGCAAACATTCCGCAGTCAGCAAATTTCGAGTTTTTGGATCGCGAGCAACGTCTACCCAACTGCCACCATTATTTGGAGTCGCAGCAATACGACTGGCGACTAGGGGTGTCAAACCTGGAAAAACTTCGCCATCTGGATCAATTGGATTTGCGGCCTGCCAAGTTTTAAGCCTAGTTAGTGCCGAACGAACCGTTACGGAGTTCGGGCGAATCGTCCAACCTTCCCAAAGATCCTCTAAGGTTTTGACTTTGCCAACTCTGGACGCGACTATAAGTGCGCGCTCGCGTATCTGGGGCAAGCCAAACTTATGCAGAATATGGACATTGCTGCGCACGTCGAAACCTGATTTTTCTAGCTCTTGAACCAAATTTTCATGATGGTGTTTGTGATTTACCATGATGAGTTCCCTAGCATTCTCCATAAAGAAAAATTCAGGATTCAGCCACGTGGCGAACTCGCCACTGCGTTTAATGAGTGTGTTTTCTATTTTATCGACTTGGTGGTTTTTCGGATTCGCCCTTGACAGATACGTACAGGGCGCGCAGGAAATCATCACATTCAAATCAGACGGACGAATTCCTGCCGTAGTAGCAAATTCCTCCGGTGTGAACGTCATCATGTCACGATTGAGCGGAACTACGTAGTGATTAGCGGCGTAGGTCTCGTTGCAATTCGAGGCACCTCGGCCACCGGAGGGTTTCGCCAATTCCAAATCAACCGCGCCAATGATGCGAAAACCAGGTCTTTTGGCAAATCCTGCAGATGTTCCGCCGCCGCAACTAAAAAAGTCTGCGACCGTCAATGCGTCATTATGTGCGGCTAAGTTCATGCTGAGAGGGTCGCACGTTAGAGAGCGCGCGTCGATGGTTTGAGGTAGACGACGAAAACTTCACCACCGGCTCACGTTTACTCTGGATATCTGCAATCTCCAGCACCTTCCCCGGCATGAAGCTGAACATCCAAAGGAATATCGCGATCAAAATGACGGCAAATACGACCACAATCATGGTTTCCTAAGTGTTCCTAAGCTCTTCGGAATTGCTAATCCCTACAAAACCCCGCGCCGCATTTGATCGCGTTCAATAGATTCAAATAGCGCTTGAAAATTGCCTTCGCCAAAACCCTGATTGCCTTTGCGCTGGATAATCTCAAAAAAGATCGGGCCGATATTGGTTTCGGTGAAAATTTGTAGCAAGATTTCCTTCTTGGTTTCCAGATCTGCGTCGATCAAAATCTTGTTTTTCGACATGCGCGCAACGTCTTCGCCATGGTTTGGGATGCGCTGATCAATCACGTCAAAATAGGTGTCCGGCGTGTTTAAGAAGGTAATTCCTTGCGCGCGCATGGCTTCAACGGTTTCATAGATATTGTTGGTAAAACACGCAATATGTTGAATTCCTTCGCCTTTGTATTGATCCAAATACTCGTTAATTTGGCTTTTTGGGTCGGACGATTCATTCAGCGGGATGCGCACAATGCCATCAGGTGCGGTCATGGCTTTGCTGACTAGGCTGGTTTTTGCACCTTTGATATCGAAATAGCGAATTTCGCGAAAGCCAAACAGGGTTTCGTAATAGCCCGCCCATTTCGCCATATTGCCAAAGTACAAATTGTGCGTCAGGTGGTCAATAAAGCTCAGGCCAAAGCCCACCGGGTTTTGTTCGACGCCTGGAATTGGCAGATAGTCCGCGAATGGGTCGCTGCCATCGGTAATCAAATACAGCATGCAATCGCCAATACCTTTGATGACCGGCGCATCCACTGCGCGCGTGGCATTGGGATCGGGTGCACCTTGTTTTTCCGTGTGGCCTTCCGGCCAGACTTCGCCACCCCGCGCCAAAACTTCTTTCAAACAATTCGCACCATCCGCAACTCGGATCGCAAAACCACAGGCGCAAGGCCCGTGGGATTCGGCAAACGCCGAGGCGAAGCTATTGGTTTGCTCATTAACTAAGTAGTTCACATCACCCTGGCGATAACGCGTAATCGCCTTGGTTTTGTGTTTGGCGACGGCAGTAAAACCCATGCGCACGAACAAAGTATGCAAAATTGCGGCGTCGGGTGCGGCAAATTCAACAAAAGAAAAACCATTAATTCCCATCGGGTTAAGATGGATGGGCTTTTCGATAGGTGTGACAGGCTGGGCTTGTGGATTGCTCATGGTTTTAGATCCAGGCATTAAGATGCTCGGAGTGTGCGACTTGTGTACCGCGTTTGGCTAGTTTTCGCTTTTCAACCTAGATTCAAAATAGCGCTAATCAGTCAGTTTTATATTTGTCATGGCAGTCTTTGCACGTGCCGCCCACTTTGCCAAATTGCACTTTAATTTTTTCAAAGTCGCCGCCTTTGGACAGCGTTGCAAGTGCCGCAGACTCAGTTTCGAATGCTTTCATTTTTTGCTGGAAATCAGCCCAGTTCGTCCAGATTTCTGGCTTAGCTTCGGTTTTGCCGACGCCAGACCCCGTTGGAAAACCCTCCAAAAGCATGGGCGCAATTTGTGCAACGCGACCTGCGTAGCGTTCAAAATCGGCTTTGACATACGGCGTTTTGCCACGCACTGTATTCGCAAGTGGCATCCAGTTCCAAATCAACACGTTGTAGGCGCTTTTACGATAATGCAGGGCGTCTGCGGGCTTCACTTGCGCGAACGCGGCGGACGCACACAAAAATGCAGCACCTAACAGTGCAAATTGCTTAGATTTCGTTAACAAATAGCTCATGGTCAAATATTCCGTTGTCGAGTGCGTGGGTGGAGCTTAGGGGATGCTGAAACGCAAGTCTAATACGCAGCGCGCAATTCGGCAGATGCCAATAAATAGATTTCTTTAGACAAATACTGCATCAGACGGGTTTGACAAACGCGCCCGCAACGCAGTTGCCTGCGCTTGAATCAGCTCCATTTGCTCAAGATCTAAGCGCTCCAACGCACGCCATTGCAGGGCCGCGCGTGGGTGTTTGGCAAAACGCGCTTTATGCCGTGCCAAAAAATCCCAATAGAGTGTGGTGAACGGGCAGGCGTTTGCGCCGACGGCAAGGTCGGGCTTGAATTTGCACGCTTGGCAATAATTGCTCATGCGTTGGATATATTTGCCGCTGGCACAATAGGGTTTAGACGCCATCACGCCGCCATCGGCATACTGGCTCATGCCCAACACGTTGGGCAGTTCAACCCATTCCACCGCGTCAACATAAACCGCCAAATACCATTCATGGATCGCTTTCGGCCGCACGCCCAGCATTAAAGCAAATAGGCCGGTTACCATCAGCCGTTGGATGTGATGCGCGTAGCCATATTTCAGCGTTTGCCCAATCGCAGCGCGCAGGCAAGCCATATCGGTGTCGCCACTCCAATAGAACTCAGGCAGTGGTGACTCGGCATGCAACGCGTTTTGATCGGCGTAATCTGGCATGCGCAGCCAGTAAAGCCCGCGCACATATTCGCGCCAGCCTAAAATTTGCCGCACAAAACCCTCAACTGCGGCTAACGGCGCTTTACCGAGGCGATATTCCGCAACCGCCGCGTTAATCACCTTATGCGGTGAAATCAGCTTCAAATTGAGCGCTGCAGACAGCTTTGCGTGATACAAATAGGGCTCGTTTTGCCACATGGCATCTTGATATTTGCCAAAAGCGCATAAGCGATGGGTAATGAAATCCGCTAAAGCAGCCTCGGCCTGCTTCGGCGTTACCGGCCAATCAAAGTGCGCAAGCTCGCCCGGATGATCGGCAAACTCGCGTGCAACCAAGGCCAACACTTCCGACGTAATTCCATCCGGAAGGAATGCTATCGGTGGCGGGACAAAACCTGGGCCTTGCGCGCCAAAACTGCCGCGATTTTCTGCGTCGTAGTTCCATTCGCCGCCCTCGGGTTTGCCGGCTTGGGGTTTACCTGCGTCCATCAAAATATTTTCGCGCTTACGCAGCATCCGGTAAAAGTGTTCTAAACGAAATTCCTTGCGCCCACGCGCCCACTCGCTGAAATCTTCCTCGGAGCAATAGAAATGCGTATCGGTGCGTTCTGCGTACGGAGTGTTCGTCGCTGCGCAAGCCGCTTTCAAGTTTTCCCGTACCCGATAATCGCCGGGCTTAGTCAGCACCACGCGGGCTGGATTGAGCTGATCAATAGACGCCGCTAGCGCTGACTCCAAATTGGAAAATACATGTTCCCCCAGCCGCAAATAGGTGAGCGGGTATGACTTTTGCTCAAGCTCGGCGGCAAAGTGGCGCATGGCGGACAAAAATAAGGCGGTGCGCGCTTTGTGGCTCCAAACGTGGGTGGCTTCTTCGCGCACCTCGGCCATCCAAATATGATCGAGTGCGGGATCGAAGCCATCGAAAATGCTGGAGTCACGATCCAGCTGGTCACCCAGAATTACTATTAGATTTCGCATAGTCAATTATTGCGCTCGGCGCGTACTAACTGGGTGATGAGGCTTGTCTAATTCGCCTTTTTAATGCCGGTTCTTCGGCATTACCGGACAACTATTTAACGATATTTTTCGGTGCTAACGATAGACTAGACGACCAGCTGTTTCCGGCCCCGTATACGATTCGCCGGAATGCATCGCGAATAAGGACACTGGTTGCTGAATTTGCATCCATTTACATCACAAAACGCGCTAGCAGCGCCACCTTTGCCAAAGATTGGCGAGCGCTGGGCGCTATTTGTTGATATCGACGGAACGTTGGTTGAGTTGGTCGCGCACCCGAATATGGTGCGGA
>JBBQBR010000258.1:0-4769 GCA_038317875.1 Lysobacterales bacterium | reverse complement strand
TCGGTCAGCTCCAACCGCGGATCGCTGACAGCCACATTGCCCAACCTGGTGAATAGCTGGGTCACGGTGCCGCTGATTGGTGCGGTATTTGCGTAGCTGCTCAAGCTGTCGTTGCTTTCCACGATTGCCAACTGCGTCCCTGCTTGCACGGTATCGCCCTCGCGCACGCTCAGCCGTTTGACCGGGCCAGGAAAGCGCGCACGCACCAGGGCGCGGCGCGCAGGGTCAATGCCTACGGTTCCATACAGCGTTTGTGCCGGACGCAGCGCTACGGTGCCCACCAGTGCGGTCGTAACGCCCGCTTGTGCCGCCGCTTCGCGGGATATGCGCGTGCGGCCTTCGTAGCTTTCGTATTGCCAACTGTGTTGCGCGCCGTTGACTGTCAAGTCGATGTTGACATCAAAGGAATGCGGTTCGCGTACTTCGCTGGTGCTGCGCAAAAACGCCCCTTGCGCATCGCTTGCTGCGACAAAAACGATGCTGTCGGTGACGCCGCCCAGACGCGCCAGTGTGATCTGTAACTGGACTTGCTCGGGTGCGATCGCGTTGCCAGCGTCGGTAATCCACGCCCGATATTCCGGTGCCGTGCCATCCTCAAAAATCTTTAGCTCTAATTGCGTGGTGCGGCTGCGCAACAAGCGCCCGCCGTGTGCGCCTTTTTCAAGTTCTTCGGCGCCTTTATCGTGGTCATCGTGGTTATCGTGGTCATCGTGTGCATCGTGGTCATCGTGTGCATCTTGGTGCTCATGCGCGTCTTGTGGCATTGCGACCGGTGCGGGTGCGTTGCAGGCGACTAACGCGGCGGCAAGCAAAACCGCCGTCAAAATTCGCATGGTTTTCATGGTGTCAACTCCAAAAGCGGTAGTGCAGCGCCGGTCAAACGCTCCAATTCAATACGGGTTAAGTGATAGCGCTCAGCTGCGACTAGACGGCGGCGCTCAATGGCCAGCAGCTGCGCTTGTGCGGCGGCTAAATCACGGTAGCTGTAGCGGCCAATTTCCCAGCCGTGGCGGGTTAATGCCAATACCTCGTTGGCCTGTGGCAGCTGATCGGTCATGACTGCGCTGACTTCCAAGCGCGCACTGCTAAGCTCAGCGATCTGGGCATTGCGCAGCGCTTTCAAGCGTTGGCGCTCGGCTTTGGCATCCAAAGGCGCTAGCTGCGCGTTGATTTGCGCTTCGCGCACGAATGCGACGCTGCGTTTTGCGCTGCCAAGCGGAATGGAAATACTGCCGACTAAAGCTTGATCATTGGTATCTTCCAGCCTGCGTAAGCCTACTGACCAGCGCCAATCGCTGCTGGCTTGCGACTTTGCCAGTGCTAATTCCGCGTCGGCCACACGCTGCTGAGAGGCGAAACGCGTCAGGTCTGGCAGCATTTCCAGTTGCTGATCCAGCGTTGCGGTGTCGCCGGCTTGCGCCAGTTCATAAAGGGCTAGATTCGCCGTCAAAGCTGACTGCTCATCGGCACCCGCTTGCCACAGCGCGCCCAGCTGCGCACGCGTCAAGCGCAGCGCTAGTTCGGCGTTATTCGCCGCAAGCGTGGCATCCGCAAGCGCAATTTCGCTATTAAGCTGCTCGGTTTTAGGCGACTGCGCAATGGCGACACGCGGCTTAATCGCGGCCAGCGTTTGCGCAGCCTGAGCCCGCGCGGCAAGGGCAAAACGCAGCGATTCCTGCGCCACCGCAAGTGCTACAAAACGCCGGCCGGTTTCCGCTAGCAAATCTAACGCCACAACTTTTTGCTCGACACGCAACTGTTCCTGCGTCGCATCCGCTAGACCAACACGCGCGACGCGCTTATTGCCGCGTTCAAACACCGAGCCAATGCTCAAGCTCAGTTCCGCGCCTTTCAAAGCTGAGCTAGCGCCGGTGCCGAGCGCATTTTCTAAATCCACACCCAGCTCAAGACTAGGTTTCAGTGCCGCCTGATCGCGCCGGGCGTCCAGCGCTGCAAGCGCTAAGGCAAAGCGGGCAAATTCCGGGCGCGCTAGCAAGGTTTTTTGCGCGGCTTGCTCGAAACGCATCGGCGAATCTTTGGCGTGCGCGGACACCACACACAGCCACACGGCCAATGCCGCGAAGGGTCTTAAATTCATAAAATTCCTAACTAATTGACCAAACTATTTAATAAAGCGGTCAGCATGCCGACCAAAAATTAAAAGCAATTAGTTAAAACTTGGCGGCCGCATCAAATTGTCGTTTGGTCGACTAGGCGGCGCTAAACATGCACCCGCGATGCAGTCATGGCGTGCAGTTAACATGACTGGCACGGAATCGGCGCAAGTGATACAAGGCGCGTGAACGCAAGTGCTGTGCATGCAGTGGCTTTCTTGCATGCCGAAGGCGTGACCTAAATCGGTGCTTGGCTGAATCAGATCGATCGCAGAAACATGGACGACATCGGGATGGATCGCATGACTGACATCATGCGCACTGCACAAGGTTGCAAAAAAAACGTTGCTCAAAGTAAGCAAAACCATCACAAAACAAATCGACCGCGCGCTGCGCAGTTTATTGAGCAATGATTTTTTGGCTGTCGATAACATCATCCGGCGAGGATACCGGAAAACAACTCAGTTCGAGTTGCTTTGAGGAATAACAAGCCTTTGAAACTGAATAAGCGCAGGTGACGCAGCCGACTCATTAATGCGCGCAACTTAATTACCGCGCCACTGACAAAATCGTCGCATCATCATCGGGCAAACGGCCACCATGCACCGCAAGCGCTGCCATGACTGCGCTGACATCGCTGGCGCAATCGCTGCTGAATTTCAGGATGGCGTCGAGCTGGATGGAAAAATCGGTGCCGTCTAGGCTGCGATGTTCGGCAATACCGTCGCTGTAGAGCACCAAGCGTGTGCCAAGCTCCAAAGTTAAGGTTTCGCTGATGTATTCGGCGTGCGTATCAATGCCAAGCGGGATCGCGCCATTTAGTTTTGGCGCCGAGGCGCTAGCGTTAGCACTGAAATTTCGTACCAACCGCGCATGCCCATGCCCGGCATCGACGACGCGCATCGCGCCGGTTTTCGCATTTAACACGCCAATCCATGCGGTAACGAATCGGCCACCACCAAAACGCGCCAAAAAAGCATTGCAGCGCGTTGCGGCTACAGCCGGGTCGTGCGTTTCCATCAGTTCTGCGTGCAAATACGCCTGGGCGGCGGCCATCTGTACCGCAGCGCCGAAGCCTGCGCCGCTGACATCGCCTAAAACAAAGGCGCAAAGTTCGTCATTAATGGCAAAAATATCGACCAAGTCACCGGCAACAACGCGCCCAGGGTGCACATGCAGGGCGTAATTCACGCCGCTCACAGTGCCAATGCTGGGCGGCAAAATCGCCTGTTGCACAAGGTGGGCTTGCGCCAAATCTGCGCTGAGCCGCTCAATGCGTTTTTCCACCGAGCGTCGCTCAATATTGCCCGCGCTAAACCCGGCTAAACGCGCCAGCGCATGCAAAGATTCCAGCGCTTCATCGGTGGGCTTCGCCTGCGCAAATTCCGCCTGCACAAACGCAATGGCTTCGCCGTCAATACGAATTGCAACCACGGCGGCGCATTGGGGCTGCAACTTATTAACGCTGGTGCTCGGCAAATCGGCCACCACCACGCCACCGCGAGCGCACGCCTCGAACGCGTCAATCAAGGCCGCCGCACGAAAATTATCTGGCCTAAAACATAGCGGACTGGCTTCATCAGCAGCCCAAATGCTCATCCGCACTGACAATGTTGCCCGGCTAGCAAAGTCCATGAGCGTTAGCGCCAGTTCTTGCAGGCCGGTCTTGTCAGCACTGGCGGCAACAAATTCCACTAATAACTCTAACCGCGCTTGTGCGGCTAACACCGGCGCACCCATTTGTGTCAGTCCAGCGCTGGTCCCCATGCCGATACCCGTGCTAGCGCTGGTGCGCGCCACGCTCGCGTTTGAACGCACCCGAAAGCGCCAGGCACCGATTCGAATCCGGTCGTGTTCGCCAAGCGGAACCGCCAATTTCGCATCTAAGCGCAAATCGTTGATAAAAGTACCGCCCCGGCTGTCTAAGTCGGTCAGCCAGTACTGCTCACCGCGCCGCTCAATCAGTGCATGACGCCGGGAAATCGCGGAATCAGGAAGCGATATCTGACAATCCGTGCCGCGCCCTAAAAGCACCTTGTCCGTCAAAGTAATGCTTTGCGCACTTAACAGCGGCCCGCCTACTTGTTCCAGCTTAAGCGCGATCATTCCAGAACCATTAAAAGCACAGTCTAGCCAACAAATTAGCCTGAGCCGAATGCGGCATTTGGCCTTCTACATCGACGCGGGCGTAGCTACCGTTGCTACTGAGCACCCAGGCAAAGGTGTTATCAACCAAATAACTTTCCAAGCCTTCATTGAATACGCGCTTTGCCAAATCGACATTTAACACTGGAAACGCGACCTCAATCCGGCGCAGCAGATTACGGTCCATCCAATCGGCGCTAGAAAGATAAGTTTCGGGATTACCATCATTGCCAAAGTAATAAATACGCGAATGCTCTAAAAAGCGCCCGACGATAGAGCGCACGCGAATATTTTCACTGATTCCGGGCAATCCGGGCCGCAGTAAACACTGCCCGCGAATAATTAAATCAATTTGCACGCCGGCCATGGATGCTTCGTAAAGCGATTGGATCACGCCAACTTCTTGCAGCGCATTCATTTTCGCGATAATCCGGCCAGGCTTGCCTTGACGAGCGAACTCTGCCTCATTTTCGATCCGCTCAATGACACCATCATGTAGGCTAAATGGCG
>JBBQBR010000257.1:0-4778 GCA_038317875.1 Lysobacterales bacterium | reverse complement strand
AGCGCCTCACTGCGCTTATTGAGCTGATGCGCCTGCCAAAACGCAAAAGCCAAAATCACGGCCAAGCCAGCGACTAGCCAACGCAGGCGAGTGTTGCCGCGCTTTTGAGTAGCAGCACTGGCTTTCGCTAATTCGGCCGCAGCCATTTGTTGTTCGGCCAGCTCTTGCGCTTGTTGCAGCTCGCGCTGTTGCCGCTCACGCTCTAGCTGCTCACGCTGATCTTGCGCAAGGATGGCTTGCTCGAGATAACTCGTTTCAGCTTCGGTGAGTGTTACATCGTGCTGCAGTAACAATGGACGAAATTGCGCAAGCCGATTGCCGCTGATTAGAAAGCTTGGATCCTGCGCATTGTTGCGCCAAAGATTTCCAGCGTCGTTAAGCTGACGCTGCAGCCGCAAATCTGCGCGTGAAGCACTTAGCCAGTCCCGCAAACGCGCCCAACTTCGCAAGAGCGCTTCATGCGCCACTTCAATGGTCGGCTCGTGGGTCGCCGCATCGCGATCAAAAGTCAACAGGCGCGCCTTGGCAAATTCGGCAATCGCCTCGCTACCCGCTGCTCGTGCTTGCGGCGTTTGTTGTAATGCCAAAATTTCGCTCTGACGCGTGCGTCTGCGCGTGTCTTCGCTGCCCTCGCCCAAAGTCGTCAGACGCAGGAAAAGTTGACGCGCAGCGCCTTGTGCTGCGCCATCCAATTCAAAGTAAGCACTTTCCGCGCGCCCAGCGAGTGCACCGCGCACGCCACCCATGGCGCGAAACGCGGACAATTTCAGCTCGCGGTCTTTGCGTCGTAAAAACAGCTCGCTCAAGGCATATTGCAGCAGCGGCAAAGCGCCCAGTTGATCGCGTACCTCATCCAAAATCGCCGCCACCAAGCCGGCCTCAAACATCAGCCCAATGCGACGCGCCGGGCCGACAATGGCGCGTTCTAGCTCATCAAGCGACATCGCCGGCACCAGCACCATGCGTTCGCGCGCAATTTCAGCTAAATCCGGATATTGCAGCGGCCTGTCTAAAAAATCGGCGCGCAGCGTAAATACCACGCGCAAGCGGCTATTAGCGTCCATCAACGCGGTAGTGATCGCCGCAATCCAGGCCCGGCGTTGCTTCTCGTCCGTGCACAGGGTAAATAGTTCTTCAAATTGATCGACTACGAGCAGCAGTTCACAATCTGCCTCATTGGGCAAACAGCGATCAATCGCACCGCTCAAGCCAAAGCTATCGCGCCCCAGCATCGCCGCCAAATCAAATTCACGCACCGCAACCCGCTCCAGCGCCGCGATCAAACTAGCGAATGGATCTATGCCAGGCACCAAAGTGGTGATAAACCACTTCTTACTGCCCAAAATTGCGCCCTGGCGCAGGGCCGGAATTAGGCCAGCACGCACCGCCGAGGATTTCCCGCTGCCCGATGCGCCAACGACCATCAACGCACGACTCAATACATTGCGCTCGGTTAACTTTTCAATGAACTGCTCGATTAACGCCTCGCGCCCGAAAAAATTGCGCGCATCGCCCTCGTCAAAGGCGGCCAAGCCCAGATAAGGGTTATCGATGTCGAGAAACTGCATCAAGGTACTCGACGTGGGCGTGGCAAAATCCCCAATTGCCAGCCGCGCACCGCCCATCCAACTGGCTTCACTGCCACGAAATGCTGCTTCTAATTCATTGACAAAGCTCAATGCATCCTGCGGACGCAGTGCCGCATCTTTTTCAAGAGCACGCGCCACCACCGCATTGATGGCCTCCGGCAAGTCCGGCACGTATTCGCTCAAATTGGGCGGCATTTCGTGTAAATGCTGCGCGATCAGGTTAGCCGCCTGCGTCGAAGCAAATGGTCTACGCCCGCTGATTAGCTCAAAAGCCACTAAACCCAGCGCATAAACATCGGTCGCCGCACTTACGGCATCGCCGCGTAACTGCTCAGGCGCGCAATAGGCCAACGAACCGACAACTTCACCAAAGCCGGTGCGGCCACTGTCGTCGTTGAGCTGTTTGGCAACGCCAAAATCGGCCAAACAAGCATTACCCGCTTCATCCAACAGGATATTTGCCGGCTTAAAGTCCCGATGCACCACGCCCGCTCGATGCGCCGCGGTAAGCGCTTGCGCAACTTGATGCAAAATCGGTAATAGCCGCAATGGCGCCGCCTGCGCAACAGGCTTGCCCGGTTGCGCCACCACGCTGTCATGCGCTTTCAAATATTGCGACAGCGAGCCGCGCTTAAGCAGACGCATCACCATAAAAGCCGCACCCGGCTGACGCCAAAAATCGTACAGCGGCACGATGTGCGGATGTTCAAGCCGCGCCACCAGCTCGGCTTCTGCCTCAAAGCGGCGGATAAATTCGGCGTCGTCCGCTAATTCAGGCCGGACTACTTTGATCGCGACATCGCGGCCAACACTCAATTGGCGCGCCCGATATACCGCACCAAAACCGCCCTCGCCTATTTTTTCGATAAATTCATAGCCACGCAGATTGCGGCCAATAAAAGCATCGACTGCGGGCACCGCGGCGTGCGTACGCACCTCGGTATCTAGTCGGGTTTCACAGGTGGCGTCCGGCAATTGCGCGACATCTGCCGATGTTTCGTCTAACGCAAAATCGCTGCAAGCCTGCGCTTGACTCGCTTGCGGGCTGACGACAACGGCGACTGGCATGACGACTCCAAACTCACGCGCCACGGTTGCCAACACGGATTCGTCCGGGCGTAACTCGGCACGCTCAATTTTGCTGAGCACCACCAGCGCAATACCAAGCTGGTTCGCCAACTCCGTTTGATTCAAACCACGCGCCCGCCGCGCGGTTTTGAGCGCATCCGCAAAGGCATCCAAATCGATTTGAGGGCTTTCGAGTATCAAGAGCGCATATCTACCAAGTCAATCATCGAATCTAGCGCACTCATCATCGCCGATTGCCGAGCATTCGTCATCCCCGAGCGCTTTTCTCGGGATCGAGCCTATTTGCGCCTTCAATCCAATAGATTTCTGCCTAAAACATGTGGGAATCACGTTTGCCTGCCGATACGCTCCCGTTGAGAGCCATTAGTCGCGTTTCTGCGCCAGCCGACATTGTAAACGCAGGAACCCCTGATCACGAACGTTCATGGCGGTGTATCCTGGCGAGATTAAAAATACCTTCACTGGCGTGGAAGTCACTCACGATAGCTGGATTCAACCTTTTACCTCACACAAAGCCATCACATGCGGCAACTTTCACATCAATACGTCCTTGCATTCTGGTTCAAGGAGATCAACCCGAAGTCATGGTTCACGGTTCAACAGGATGTCGACGAACTGATTTTCGCACGTTTTGGAGAACTGTTGATATCAGCTGCAGCTGGAGAATGTTTCACTTGGCGTGAGTCGCCGGCTGGTCGACTGGCGGAAATCATCGTGCTCGATCAGTTTTCAAGAAACATTTACAGGAAAACCTCGCGCGCCTTCTCTCAGGATTCCATGGCGCTCGTCTTGGCACAGGAGGCTGTAACTCAAGATGTACTCGCATCGCTCTCACTTGTTGAACGCAGCTTCATGCTCATGCCTTACATGCATAGCGAGTCCAGAGTAATTCATGAGCAGGCAGAAATATTGTTTCGTGAAAACGCACCAGACGAAAGCTACAAATTCGAACTTCAGCACAAAGCCATTATTGACCGGTTTGGCCGCTACCCACATCGCAATGACCTGCTTGGCCGCACATCTACGCAAGAGGAACTTGAATTCTTGCACCAATCTGGTTCGAGTTTCTAGTTTTGCGGGCCACAGGCGATGTCCACTTTAGACCACAAGATTCCACCGCCGATAATCGCAATTGCATGTGCCATTTTAGCCTGGGCATTGGCACTTTACACACCCGCATTGGCTTACACGCCGCCTGGCCGACTCATAATAATGGCGATTCTTGTGCTTGCGGGACTTGCGTTAGACATCTCTGGCATCCTCGTATTTCGACATGCCAAAACAACCGTCAATCCGCTCGCGCCTGGTAAATCAACAGCAATTGTCCAAAATGGGCCCTACAGGTTTACTCGAAACCCCATGTATGTCGGTATGGCAATCTTTTTGCTGAGCTATTGCGTGTACCTAAAAAGCCCGGTGGCCATTATTGCCGTTGTGGTCTTCGTGGCCTATATCACGCGCTTTCAGATCATTCCCGAGGAAAGGTTTCTTCTGGAGAAATTCGGTGAGCACTATGCCCGGTACACAAAGTCTGTTAGACGCTGGCTTTAAGGAAGGCTAAATATGCGACGCGTCGGAGCGGCCTGATTTAACCCAGGATTTAGTTGGTCAAACTCACGAAGAACGTGTACCTGCGAGGCGAAACGAAGTTTTTGGCAGTTGGTATTTGTCGAAAAACTTCGCCGTTGTCCGACGATATCCATGAAAAAACGGCTTGGATGCTGCGTAGCTTGTTGGAAGAATAATGGCATCACGCCAACCAATTGAAGTCGTAATACGGGGTGGGCGGAAATGGCAGCCCGTCCGCCAATACTTCAAAGAAATATTTTTACAAGTTTGACGATACTCATTCCATCACAAGCTCAAGCGTGGACATAAATTTCACCATGTTACTTAAGCTTTTTGGTTGCCACGCATTCGCGCTGGAGCCAAGCACCTTTAAGCCGACGCTGCCCTGCTTTTTGACTTTAAGAACAAACTGATAGAGCAAGTTAATGCCAGAGCTGTTGAGAAACTTTAATTCACGCAAATCAAGCGTCAAAGTCGGCACGCCGGCATTGGTCGTTTGTAATTGCGCCTGATCCATTAAATCGGAAATAG
>JBBQBR010000256.1:0-4779 GCA_038317875.1 Lysobacterales bacterium | reverse complement strand
CTCAAATTAGCATTGTCGCAACTTCGAGCGGCGGATGCAGCCCCTGCCCCACTCACGTTACTTTCGCCTCAGGGGCATACTTTCAACCAGGCGCAGGCACGCGCAATGAGCCTACGGCCGCGCGTCATTTTGCTTTGTGGGCGCTATGAAGGCATTGATCAGCGCTTTATCGACAGCTATGTTGATGAGGAACTGTCGATCGGTGATTACGTGCTTAGTGGCGGCGAATTGGGCGCACTGGTGGTCATTGACGCAGTAACGCGGCTGTTACCGGGCGTGCTCAACAAAGCCTCTAGTGCTGAGCAAGACTCGTTTGAGAACGGATTGCTCGATTGCCCACACTACACGCGGCCTGAAAAAGCGCTAGAAGGCGACGTGCCTGAGGTGCTAAAAGGCGGCAACCACGGCGAAATTGCGCGCTGGCGACGTATGCAAAGCTTAGGCCAAACATGGCTCAAACGTCCTGACCTATTGGCTAAAGTGCCGCTGTCGAAAGTGGATGCCAAACTATTGGCCGAGTTCCAAAGCAACTTGAAGTCTTCCTAGCATTACCCATGATTGGTTTCTCGAAGCAAACAACGCTAAAAGTTATGGCGCACATCATCGCTGCAATTCCTTTTGCGCTGATGCTCAAAGACACGTTTAGCGATAGCTTAGGCGCTGACCCAGTGCGCACATTAACTGTGCGCACCGGTTGGTGGACGCTGAGCTTTTTGCTAATGAGCCTTGCCATGACGCCACTGCGCAAACTGACCGGCAGCGCGAGCTGGACTCGCTATCGACGCATGCTAGGCCTGTGGGCATTTGCACTCGCGTGCTGCCATCTGAGCATTTATTTGGTGCTGGACTTGCAAGGGCGATGGCCGCAAATTTTCGTCGATATTGCCAAACGCCCCTACATTACGGTTGGCTTTACCGCTTGGCTTTTGCTGCTGCCGCTGGCGCTAACATCGAACGCCGCCATGATGCGCAAGCTCGGTCGCCGATGGCGGCAATTACATAAACTGGTTTATATAATTGCGCCGCTCGGCGTGCTGCACTTTTTGTGGCTTGTGAAAAAAGACCAGACCGAACCGTTGATTTTTGCTGCTGTGCTGGGGGTATTGCTGGGTGCACGGTTGATTGCCAGATTGAATAGAAAATCCGCGAGCCAAAACCCTACGCCGCCGTAATTTTTTGCTCAATCGCACCAAAAATACTTGCACCTGCGGCATCCAGCATTTCAATGCGCACCGTGTCGCCAAAGCGCATAAATGGCGTTATGGCGCTACCGCTGCGGATCACTTCCAAGGTACGAATTTCCGCCAAGCAGCTTGCGCCGACCGACTCATCCTGATTTGCCACAGTGCCCGAGCCAACGATGGTGCCAGCCGCCAACGGCCGGGTTTTTGCGGCATGCGCAATCAACTGAGCAAAACTAAATTGCATATCAACGCCTGCCTGCGGCGCGCCAAAATGCTCGCCATTGATTTTTGAGCGCAGCGGCAAATGTAGTTTACTGGATTGCCAAGCGGCACCCAGCTCATCAGGGGTAACCAATACTGGGCTAAGCGCTGAGCGCGGCTTGCTTTGCAAAAAGCCAAAGCCTTTCGCTAACTCATTTGGAATCAAATTGCGCAAGCTGACATCGTTAATCAGCCCAATTAGCTGGATGTGCATTCCAGCGATTTCACTACTCACAGCCATCGGAACATCGTCTGTGACGATAATAACTTCGGCCTCCAAATCAATTCCATATTCTTCACTACTGACCAATACCGCATCGCGCGGCCCCAAAAAACCGGCGCTGACGGCTTGATACATCAATGGGTCGACATAAAAGCTTTCTGGAACTTCAGCACCGCGCGCTTTGCGCACACGTTCGACATGCGGCAAATACGCTGAGCCATCGACAAATTCATACGCGCGCGGCAAGGGTGCTGCTAAAGCATTAAAATCGAGTGCGAAAATATCTTGCGCGTCAATTGTTTGCGCACTTTCCGCCATTTCCAACCGCTCGGCCAAGGCATTTAAGCGCGGTGCCGCGTTTTGCCAGTCATCCAGCGCCGCCTGCAGGCTTTTCGCAATTTCTGGGCAGGCCACGGCACGCGTGAGTGCCCGGTTGACCACGATTAGCGTGCCATCACGGCCGCCCGCTTTTAACGATGCAAGTTTCATAAGGTTGATCCACAGTAAAGTGCTTAAGTTTGCCAGAATTTTGCCTCCCGCTTGAAAGCAAAATCGTCGCCAGTACGTCATAAAGTTCAGCGATATTTCTGTTCAAGCGGTCAAATTTCCTGCCCGCGTCGTACATTTTCTGCTAGCGTTGCCCCATTTATTCCCCGACGGAGTTCGATAGATGCTCACCACAACGGTGCTTGGTTTGATCATAGGCGTGGGGATTGCCGCGCTGCTCACTTTACTTTTCGGCGTGTATTCAATTGGCCCGACCGAACGCGGCGTGCTGACGACGTTTGGCCGCGTGCAGCGCCTAATCGGCAACACCGCGGAAGACCCGCAGCTGGGCGCACTGCTGACGCAAGAAGAAAAGCTGCGCTATGTATATCCAAATATTCACGTGATCGTTCAGGGCGGCCCGTACTTCAAATGGCCGTGGCAAAAGCTGTACAAAATCGATATGACGATTCAAACCATCGATATCAGCTGGGATCCAGAAATAAAGCAAAATTTCATCGAAGCGGTAACCAAAGACAATCTGACGGTACATATCACCGGTCAGATTCGTTGGAAACCGTGCGAACGCAATTTGTATGCCTATTTATTTGGCATCTCGAGTCCGGCGGCGCACATGGTCGGGTATTTCATATCCATACTGCGTGATCGCATCGCCACCTTTCACGGGCAAACCCACGAGGGCGCAGTTGAAGGCGTTTCCATTAATGACCTGCGGCGCAACTTGTCCCTAATTAACTCGTTCATGGAAGACTCTTGCCGCAAAACAGCAGCGCGCTATGGCATTGATCTGGACGCCGCACTGATTACCAATATTGACCCGCCGAGCGATGTCGATGAAGCGCTGGCTTCCATCAACACCACGCAAAACCAAGTGGCAGCCTCGATCAGTCAAGCCAAGGCGGACGCCGATCAGAAGCTCAAGATGGCCGAACAAGCCGTGCAAATTGCCGAAAACCGCGCCGAGGCCGAAGCCGCGCCCTTGCTGGAATTGGGTAAAACCTTATCTGCGATGCATCAGCAAGGTGGCAAAGCCGCACTCGATAGCTATTTGCGCAACGCATCGATACCGCTGCGCGAAAAAGCTTCACAAACCATTCTGAAGATTTAGGGGCCAAACATGAACTTTTTAGTCGCAATTATTTTTGGCACCTTTTTTACTTTCATCGGCGCACCCTTGCTGATCGCTATTGGCCGCATGTTCCAGCTATGGTGCGTGTTGCCCGAGCGCACCGTCATGGTCTATACCTTTTTCGGCAAAGTCATCGGTCAAGTTGAAGAACCCGGTTTGTTTTTCCCGATCAGCTACTTCGGCCCTAAAGCGCTGCTTTTTCCGTTTTTTGGCAAATCCTACACCGTCGGCACGCAAATTCATCAAGCATATTTGCGCAACCAGTTGGTCAATTCCGAAGAAGGCGCGCCGATGGGCGTGGGCATCTGGTTTGAAATGTATGTAAATAACCCAAAAGCATTCTTGTTTCAAAACTCCGACCCCATGGGCTCGCTCAAAGCTAACGTTGCCACCGCCGTGGTCAAGCAACTTTCTAATTTACGGCTTGACGTCTTGCTAGAAAACCGCGATGCACTGTCCCGAAAAGTGCGCGAGGAAGTCTCCCCAACCTCCTCGCAATGGGGCTTCAATCTGGGTTCCACCTACATCCGCAAAGTCGCCTTCCGCGACCGCGGCATGATCGCGGAAATTCAGCGCAAAGTCGTCAACCGCCTACGCCAAGTCACCGCCGCCATGCGTCAAGCCGGCGAAAACGAAGTCGCCATTATTCACTCCGAAGCCGACAAAAAAGCCTCACAACGCCTAGGTCAAGCGCAAGCCGTGCGGCCACAGGTTGTGGGTGCGGCACTAGCGGAAGTAGGCCGTGTTCCCGAAGTTGCGAATGCGCTGTTCACGCTTTTAGATGTGCAGGCTTCGCTGAAAAGTCAGGGCAAAATTATTCTTGCGGGGGGTGATATGTCGGGGATGATGTTGAATAGTTAGGGTTTGGTGGCATCTTTCATGCATTAGGGCGGGATGTAGGCTGGTTTCAAATCGCATCCGGCGCGGTCACACCTTAATCTGATTTGTTGAGTTAGAAGGAAAATCATGCGTGCCGTGTTAGCCGTTTTATTACTCTTTACATCCGTTGCGATACCGCAAGCCCATGCTCTACAGGAAAACCCTGAAATCGAGTTGGTCAATCAACCTTGCGATATCAAGACTGCTGCCCGTGTCTTCGTGTCAGCTGTCGGCGTCGTTTCTCTCAATGGCAAAGTTATTACGATTGATTCGCTGTTGGTTGCGTTGCAAAAACTTCCAATTCGATCCGTCTGCTACAGCCGAGAAAATCCCGAAGCATTCGAACCTCATCCTTTTGCTTTAGATGTTCTAGGTGCTGTTAGAGAACTAAAGTTGCCTATCGCGTTCTACTGGGACGCCGATTTTCAGCAACGCGTTCACTTCAAGGAATAGCCTAGGGCCGTTTTGACAGGTATCGTGCCAGAACCACCCCAATGCCATTAAATTAAGCAGCACACGCCATAAAAATGCCACGAGCAGCTCCCTACCCATGAACCTCCGCCTAAGTCTATGTTTTTACTGGGATGGCGCACCGA
>JBBQBR010000255.1:0-4788 GCA_038317875.1 Lysobacterales bacterium | reverse complement strand
CTGCAGCTGTTCGAAATCACTGGCGCGCGCTAGCTCAGGGCCAAGCGCGTCTAAGACCTCTAAAGTGCGGGCATAATCGTTTTTGACAAGCAAAAATTCAGAGATCGCCAATCGCAACGCCAAATTCAATTTTGGGTCGGTGTATTCGCCCGACAGTTTTGGATCGCTGGCCCAATCCATGAGCTGCTCGGTAGCGACCGTTGCCCCGGATGCCTGCGCGCGGGTCAGCACCGAAGAGAGGTGCGTTAGTAATGCATCGGTTTGGGTGGCCTGCACCAACGTATTGGCCAGCGCGCGCTGGCTAATTGCCGCCTCTGCATTTGCACGCCGCGCCTGCTGTAGCGCCAGCACCCCGCCCAGCAGCAGCGCCGCGATCGCAAATGTTACGCCCGCAGCCGCCACGCGGTTACGTCGCAACATTTTCGATAAACGATAGCGCAACGAATCCGGCCGCGCACTAATCGGCTCATTGGCCACAAAGCGTCGCAAGTCATCGGCCAAAGCCTGCGCTGAGGCGTATCGGCGCGCTGGATCGCGGCTCAGTGCCTTCAGCACAATGGTGTCCAGATCGCCTTTCAATGCGCTGGCTTTGATACCGCTTCCCGTCACCGACTCCCGCGCCAGAATACTACTGGGCGCGGTGGCATCATTGTCGGTGATCGCTTGTAAGATACTTAACGAGCCATCGCCCGCACCGGCTTTCACTTTGTGCGGGCGTTGCCCGGTTAACAGCTCGTACACGACCACGCCCAGCGCGTAGACGTCGGTGGCGGTGGTAATGCGTTCGTTTTTGATTTGCTCAGGTGCGGCATAGGCGAACGTCATCGGCGCAGCACTAGCGGTTAATTCATTGTTGTCGTGCAAACTTTTTGCAATACCAAAGTCCAGCAGCTTAGGCGCGCCGTCTTTACCGACCAACACATTCGCGGGCTTTAAATCGCGGTGCACAATTAGGTTTTGATGCGCATATTGCACCGCATCGCAAAGCTGCAACACCAACTTCAAGCGCGCGGGCAAATCTAAATTATTCGCTTTTGCGTACTGATCCAAAGCCGGGCCATCGACAAACTCCATCGCGTACCAATCCGCATCGAAATCTGAGCCGCCGTCGACAATGCGCGCAATGCCCGGATGTTCCAGTTTGGCCAAGGTTTCACGCTCGCGCGCGAAACGCGTGCGGGCGGTTCGACTCAAACCTGCGTGCAGCCATTTAATTGCGACCTGCTGACTAAAGCCTTCCACCCGTTCCGCTAACCACACCGCACCCATGCCGCCGGTGCCTATTGGACGCACCAGACTAAACGCACCGACCAGCTGGCCGACATTTTGAGCCATTCCTCGACCGTTTGCGGCATCGGTCACATCAGTTAGATTGGGGCGCACCAGCTTCGGTGTATCGGCAAATGCCAGCGCTAACAAGCGCTCTACTTCTGCGTGCAGTGCGCTATCGCCCGCGCAGGCTGATTCGACAAACGCGCTGCGCTCGGCATCACTGGCATCGAGCGCATCGCGGAAAATTTGACTGCTGCGGTGAATGTTCAAGCGGTGTCCAATGGCAAGCATCAACTTAACTACGTAAAAATTGACGGAAAACGACAGGTTTGCAAAGTTTTTTCAAACTTAAGCCTTTGAAACCTCAATCGCGCAAAGCTGCCAGCACTAAAGTCCGCGCCGCGAGTAAATCGCGCTGCACGGTACGCAGGTTGACGTCTAAAAGCTCGGCAATTTCCGCAGGCTCTACGCCGCCATAAAATGCCAACTCCAGCGCACGTCCCATGCGGCTGTGCTTGCTACTTAGTTGGCTCAATGCTTCATCGAAGGCCAATAGCTCGATCGGTGCTGCAGCCGGATCGCTGACGCCTAGCGCTTGCGCATCCCCAAGCTCGACACACAGTGCACCATCACCGCGCTTATTAGCACTGCGCGCACGCGCCGCATCCAACAAAATTTGCCGCATCGCGCGGGTAACCGTGTTGATCAGATGCGCGCGATCCTCTGGTGCCGGAAGCTGCGCCAGTTTCAAATAGGCTTCGTGCACCAAACCGGTCGTATTGAGCGTGTGACCGGCATGGCGGGCCATTTGTCGGTGCGCAATAACTTTTAATTCTTCGTAAAGCTGTTCAAATTCAATCATGTGCGCTGGCTATAGCTGGCTTAACGAATAGCCATAGTCTAGCGCCGCAGCCCCCAATATGGGACTGCCAGCGCTGCGATTTTTGCAGCGTTGCAATTTTTGCAGCGTTGCGATTTTTGCAGCGTTGCAATTTTAAAAACGGATGCGGGTTTTGGGCTGCGTAAGGTTTTTGCGCGCCGCCAGTTCGCGCTACGACGCGCTAAACGGATTTAACGCCCGACAAGCGTCGACCTACGCCGGATAGACATAGCTTGCGCCGGTACCCAATGGCAGGCCCAAGGACCAATAGCCGAGTAAAAATAAGCTCCATAAAATAAGGAAACTGATCGAATACGGCAGCATCAAGGCCACCAAGGTACCCACGCCCGAGCTTTTGACATAGCGCTGACAGAACACCACCACCAGCGGGAAATACGGCATCAGCGGAGTGATGATGTTGGTCGTGGAATCACCCACACGATAGGCCGCTTGGGTTAGATCTGGCGAGATACCTAGTTGCATAAACATGGGCACAAACACCGGGGCCAGCAACGCCCACTTGGCGGAAGCCGAACCGATCAATATGTTGATGCCTGCCGTCAGGAAAATCAGTCCAACAATGGTTACTTTGGCATGCAGGCCAGCTTCCCTCAGCCACGCAGCACCCTCCAGCGCCAGCAGTACGCCCAGATTACTTTGGTTAAAAGCGGCAATAAACTGCGCAATAAAAAACGCCAGCACGATGTAGTAAGCCATGGTGCCCATGGATTTACTCATGCCCTGAATCACGTCGCGATGGCTTTTAAAAGTGCCGACGCGATAGCCATAGATTAGGCCGGGCAGTAAAAAGAAGAAAAAGATAAAAGGCACAATCGAACGCATCAAAGGGGCAGCGGCGGCGGTCGCGCTGCCATCGGGCGCGCGCCACGCTGAGCCCGCTTGCAGCGCAAATGCGATAAGCACGCCCAGGCCGATGAGCATCGCCAAAAATGCTTGCCACAGGGCGCTGCGCTCAGTGCTCGTAAGCGCTTCGAGCTTAGGCAAATCTTTGGTGTCACCATCTACAGGTGCGGATGCCAGTAACCGTGGCTCCACGACTTTGTCAGTCAAAAACCAGCCCACACTAATTAAAAGCAGTGCGCTGGCAGCGGTGAAGAAATAATTATTTAGGGTGTTTAAGGCCAGGGACGGATCCAAAATATTGACCGCGCTTTGGGTAATGCCGGTTAGCATTGGTTCTAGGCTGGTGGGAATAAACGTCGCCGAGAAGCCCCCGGACACGCCTGCAAAAGCCGCCGCAATACCCGCAAGTGGGTGGCGCCCCATCGCGTAGAAGATCACGCCGCCAAGCGGAATCACCAGCACATAGCCAGAATCGCTTGCGGCGTGGCTCAAAATCGCGACTGTTATGACCATTGGGGTCAACAAAGATTTTGCGGTAACCGACAGCATCGCGCGCAATCCAGCGTTGATAAAACCGGCGTGTTCCGCAACGCCAATACCAAGCAAGGAAACCAGCACCACGCCTAAGGGCGGGAAGGCCGTGAAATTGCCTACTAAACCGGACACAAAAACCGTGAAGTTTTCCGGCGCAAGCATATTTTTCACAGCCAGGGCTTTGCCGTCTCTGGGATCGGTCAGGCCAAAATCTATTCCGCTAAATAGGTAGGAAGCAAATAATACCAACATGAGTAACAAGACGAACAGCACCGCCGGGTCTGGCAAGCGATTACCGGTGCGCTCGACCGCGTTGAGGAAGCCTTGCATTCGGGTGGGTGTGCTCATACGCAAACTTTTAGGTCAGGAAAACGTGAAGGCTAGCGCGCTATTTGTATACAAAATGTTTGGATATGCGTTGATGACACGTACGAGTAAACCGAGGGCAGCTTGAAAGGTAGTCCTGGGTTTTCAGCTGCATCGCGGAAAATTTCACGACGTGGTGTAGCAACGTGGTTCTAGCGCAACTCTTAGCATGACGTTCCGCTAAATTTGAGTAACGATAATGAAGCAAGCCGCGCTCACGTTTTTGTTCGCGTTACTGGGAACTGTCATTGCATTGTTCGGCTACGACCGGCTGGTCGTTGTGCCGCGTGAAAAAGCGAACGCTGAACAAATTGCGGCAGCGGCCAAATTAGACTTGGCTAGCGCGCGCGCCCAAGCCAATGAAATAAGCGAAGATTTGGACAAATCGGTGCGTAAAACGCTAACCGATGCCCAGAGCATGGTGCCTATTTGTGTCGAGCAATAGTCAAATTAATCTATTCATGATCAATTCTAAAAATGCTACTATTTAACTTTAAATCAATTAGTTATATGATTTTTATCTATTCATGAATCCCAACGCGATCGCACTTAGATCATTGCTTCAAAGTGCACCCAGCCATGCGGCTACTGCGCTTGCAGCAACACTGGCTTTATCTCAGCCCACACTTTCACGTGCGCTAAAAGATCTGGGCGCTGAAGTTTTGGCCTTTGGTCAGGCGCGGCGGCGGCGCTATGCACTGCGCCGCGATGTGCGCGGTTTAGGAAGTCGCTTTCGCATTTGGCGCATTACCGCGAGCGGCAAAGCAGAAGAATTTGGCGAACTAACGGCGCTGCCACAGGGCGCATTTCATTTCGCGCCAGCTAGTCCATGCGACTGGCTGGTTGATGAATTTCAAGATGGCGTGTTTCTA
>JBBQBR010000254.1:0-4794 GCA_038317875.1 Lysobacterales bacterium | reverse complement strand
TGCCATAGCTAGCGCGCGCGTCCAGCAGCTCAGGTTCCAGCGTGAACGCGCGCTGTGCATCGTGCATCGCGCCTTTGTAATCCGCCAGATCAAGCTTCACCAAAGCCAAATTTAACGCAGTCGTTGCGTTTGCAGCCAACGCGTCAGCTTTAGCAAGCAGCGGTAGTGCGCCATCACACTGACCCTGTTTACGCAGCAAATTGCCAAAATTGGTCAACGAATCAACTGCCTGCGGGCGCCAGCTTAACGCCGTGCCGTAAGCCGAATGCGCAGCCGCATAGTCACCGCGCGCCTCCAGCAAAATGCCTAAATTGTGTGCAGCCTCAACATACATGGTGCGCAGGGTCATTGCCTGGGTAAATGCCGCTTGAGCCGCGTCAAACTCGGCTTTAACAGCTGCAGGACTGGCACTAGCCGCTCGCATCTGTAACGCCTTGGATTTGAGCGTAATGCCTAAATTATTCCAAGCCTCCGCGAATTCCGGCCGCACCTGCACCGCCTTACGGATGTGCTTAACCGCTTTTGCAAACACACCCAGCTGAAACGCGGCAAGCCCTAACAAATGCCACGCATCCGCATTTTGTGGGTCCAGCTTGACCGCACGTTCATAGTGGCTTTGCGCCAATCCAAACTGATTCGCACGGTGCAAAGCCGCCCCGCGCTCCATCTGCGCGCGCGCTAATTCGATAGACATAACCAACCCACTTCAGCATTTTTCGCGAAGTGTACGGACAAAGGCAGGAGGCGACAAAGGTGCAGCGGTTTTCACATCACTGCGCGTTGGCACACACGGCGACGACCATGATCTACTGACGTAGAATTCGACAGATCGAGAGAAAAATAATAATCCCTGGTGGCGGATCTAGCCGCACGTGATGATTTTCCGAAAGCTGTATGTAGTGGAGCAAAAATGCCGTTGACGAATCAAGTAGCGTTTGATTTACATGTTTTGCCAAAGCAAAACAGAACCGTCTACCAAGGTGGCGCAAGCATCCAGGGTGCGGCGTTTCTATCCCGTTCGAACTACGGCGATGGCGTATTTGAAACAATGCGCAGTCATCTGGGACGCGTTCCGCTTGTACATTTGCACTTATCGCGCTTGGCGCGCGGGCTGGCGGCAATTGGATTGGCCGAAATTGATCTTGAAAAAGTTCGTTTGGAGCTGCAACACCTATCGTCCATGCACCCGAACGCGCTGATCAAGCTGATCGCCATCAGCGCCGCCCCATGTGGCAGCTATCAACGTCAACATAATGGCGTTGAACACGCGTTCGTGGTGTCTGCATTGCCACCTTCCGACAGTTTTGAGCATCCAGACGGGATTGTCGTTCGCGTCTGTAAAACCCGCTTGGCCCAGCATTCGAGCTTAAGCGGCATTAAGCACCTCAACCGGGGCGAGCAAATACTTGCGGCGAATGAAGCTGGCGCGCGCGAGGCGCAGGAAGGCTTAATGCTGGATACCGCCGGGCGCGTCACTTGCGCCATTTCTGGCAATGTTTTTGCGGTGCTGAACGGCCAGCTGTGCACGCCGATCATCGACGGTGCGGGTGTGGATGGCGTCATGCGCGCGTGCATCATGCAAATTTGTGCGGGAATTGGGCTTGACTTGGCGCTGCGGGCGCTGAATCTGGCCGATATTCGTCGCGCGTCGGAGCTATTTGTGTGCAACGCGGTGCGCGCAGTGCGACCCGTTTCACATCTTATTGATGTTTGTGGGACGAAGGTCGTATTTGTTAAGCAGCGTCCTGTCACGCAACGAATTATCGCTGAGCTAAATCGGATACATTTCGCCCATGATGAAATTAAATCAAAGCCACATTTTTCCGATGCAATTGGCACTTAACAGACAGTGCGGCCGCGTGCGTTTGGGCTTTTTGCTGTTGCTATTGGCATTTTCACTCAGTGCCGCTGGCATCTATTTATGGCGCGAATATCAGCAATTTAGCAATACGCCGCTGCTGACCGGCAGCAGCAACGTCACGATCATCTTTGCGAAAGGCAGCAGTGCGGACGCGCTGTTAGAAACGCTGGATAAGGCCGGTGCACAGCGCGGAGAACGCTGGCAGTGGCGCATGCTGATGCGCCAACTCAAACTTGCCAACACGCTCAAAGCCGGCGAGTATTTAATTCGCCCGCTGGACACGCCGCGCACCCTGCTCTACGCCATGGCGACGGGCGACGTGGTGCAGCACAGCATCACTTTCATTGAAGGCACGCGCTTTCAAGATATGCGCAAGCTCTTAACCGCGCATGACGCAGTTGAGAAAACGATCGGTGGCCTGAGCGACACAGACGTGATGCAAAAAATTGGCGCGCCTGAGACCGAACCCGAAGGTTTATTTCTTGCCGAAACCTATCGCTTCCCGCGTGGGTTTACCGACATTGAAATTCTGCGCAAATCTTATTGGGATTTGCAGCGCGTGCTCAAAACCGAATGGGCTGCGCGTTTGCCTGAGCTGCCGCTAGCAAGCCCTTATGAGGCGCTGATTTTGGCCTCAATTGTGGAAAAAGAGACTGGACGCGCGGTTGAGCGCCCACAAATCGCCGGTGTATTTACGCGCCGCCTTAAACTCAATATGCGCTTACAAACCGATCCAACCGTCATTTATGGCATGGGCGCTAGCTATGACGGCAATATTCGCCGAAAAGATTTAACCACCGACACGCCCTACAATACCTACACTCGCGCCGGTTTGCCGCCTACGCCGATCGCTATGCCCGGCAAGGCAGCCATTCACGCCGCACTGAATCCAGATGGCGGCAAGACGCTGTATTTTGTTTCAAAGGGCAATGGCACACACCAATTTAGTGATACCTACGAGGAGCATGATGCCGCCGTTGACCGCTACCAGCGATGAGTGAATCAACAACAATGCATGAGGCTAAACACGCCCTGCCTGATTGGCAAAACGACGCCTGGTCGAACTTTGCCGCGCGTCGGCTAGGCGGACAAATGCCGCACGCGCTGATGCTGACCGCCAGCCCCGGCTTGGGTTTGCATCAATTCGCCGAACAGGCACGTGCGTCATTGTTGTGCATCACGCCCCTTGCCAACGCACATGCCTGTGAAACTTGCCGCAGCTGTATCGCGCGGCATGCGGGCAGCCACCCAGACGATTGCGCTATCCGCCCGGAAGAGGGCAAAGTCAGCATCGGTATCGATTTGATTCGTTGGGCGGCCGAAAAGCTTGCTAAAACGCCCCAGGCCGGCGGCTTTCAGGTGGCACTGATCGAACCTGCGCATGCGATGACGGTTGCGGCCGCAAATGCATTGTTAAAAACCTTGGAAGAACCCGCGCGTGACACCGTGCTTATCTTAGTCAGCGAACAACCTGGCAAACTGTTGCCGACAGTATTGAGCCGCTGTCAACGCTTGCATTTGTCGCGCCCCAGCAAAGTTCAGGCGCTGGCTTGGCTTGCGGCCTCTGGTGTTGCGCAAAGTGCAAATATGGATCTTGCGCTCGCCATCGCTGCGGACGCGCCTATTTTGGCCGCGCAATTATTGGAAAGCGGCGCGGTACAAAGCTATCGCGACTTAAGCGATGCACTTGATTCTGGCGTTCGCAACGGCCGGTTTGATGCACTCGCGATTGGCAAACAGTGGATGCAACGTTTACCTGAGTTTGCGCGGCTGTATGAATACTATCTACTCACCCAGCAGCGGAAAAATGTCAGCATGCTCGGAAAACTAAACCGTGAAGAACGCAGTTTAGAAATTCTTGGCATTGCCAAGCAGCATCAAAATCTTGCAAAAATTCGCGAGTGGGGCGGCACAGGGGTAAGAATTGATCTTGCTATCGCCGCACTGCTTGACCAACATATAGCATCAGGCGTCTGATAGGCGCTGAGTTTTTTATAGGCTCAACTCTTCCGGGCCAGTTTCGTCGGGGCCAGTTTCGTCGGGGCCAGTTTCTTACGGCAAAGTTCTACCAAAGGATAATCTATGTTTAATGCAGGCGGTGGCGCAGCACGCCAAGGGATTTTGTCCCTGCAGATCAAAGACAAGGCAGCGCTCTATTTGGCCTATATGCCGTTCGTGCGCGGTGGCGGGTTGTTTGTACCAACGGCGCGAAAATATGCGCTTGGGGATGATGTTTTTATTTTGCTTTCCCTGATCGAAGACAAAGATCGCTTACCCGTCGCTGGGCGCGTAGTTTGGATAACGCCAGCCGGTGCGCAAGGCAATCGCCCGGCAGGAATTGGCGTGCAATTTAACGAAGGGCCTGATGGCGACGTCATTCGAGGAAAAATCGAAGCCAACTTAGCCGGCATGCTCAACTCAGACAAGCCCACTCAGACCATGTAGTCCAGCCGTTTAAGCTGAGCAAAGCTCGAGCTACGCGTGTAATTGCGCGCACCGTGTCAGCGCCGGCATGCATCGTTGGAATTTATCCCTGTAAAGCATCATGCACTCTAGCGCATCGCCAGAATTCATAACAAATTTGGGCGTAAGCTTGGAAAACGTGAAAAGCGCTTATCCTCATAGAACGCGAGTACGGTATTGCCTCAAATGACTAACGGGCCATCGATCATCACCCCTTCGACACCAGCGAGCGCGACTAACGGCAGCTTGCCCAGAATCGACGCGCCGGTTGCAACTGGCATTCAAGCTGTGAGCGTTGAATCGAGTATTCAAGGTGTTTCTCCTGTGGGTGTTTCTCCTGTGGGTGTTTCGGATATCGCCAACACCACTCAGTCTGGGCACTATCGGGTTTATGCGGCTGACATGACGGAGGCTGAATTTCCGGAAACGCTACACCAATATATCGAGAACGCGCCCAGCACCATCGTTGC
>JBBQBR010000253.1:0-4802 GCA_038317875.1 Lysobacterales bacterium | reverse complement strand
CGTTTGCGCGCGGGGGGCGCCCCCCCCCCCGCCCTAATATTTTTTTTAACCCCCCCCCCCCCACCCAAACCCGAAGACTGCTTACAGCTCAATATTTGGCAGCCAGCGGTATCAGAATCGGCTGAACTATTGCCGGTCATGCTGTGGATACACGGCGGCGGGCTGACGATCGGTTCGGCGACTGATCAAATCAGTTCGCGCTTGGTCTATGACGGTAGCGCATTTGCGAAAAAGGGCGTGGTGCTGGTCAGCATTAACTACCGGCTGGGCGCATTCGGCTTTATGGCACCGCGCGCGATGGTGGGCGAAGCGCTTGATCAGCCCGCCGCCGGGAACTATGGGCTGCTTGATCAAATCGCCGCTCTTAAATGGGTGCGTGACAATATAAGTCAGTTTGGCGGCGACCCGAACTTGGTCACGATCTTTGGCGAGTCCGCTGGTGGCGTTAGTGCTTGCGCGCTGCTTGCAGTACCTGCTGCACGCGGGCTGTTCGCACGCGCGATCTCACAAAGCGGCAACTGTTTGCGCGCTCCCAACTCTAATGAAGCCGCATTGAGTCAGGGCGACCGCATTGCGGCCAATGCCGGCTGCGCCAACATTGCCAATCAGCGCGGCTGTTTGCGGGCTTTGAGCGCGCCGGCTTTGTTAGCAGCGTCCAACGCGGTTGTGAACCTGACTGGCACTGTGGTCGGCGAGACCTATGGCCTCAATTTAGATGGTTTTATGCTGACCGAATCGCCAGCGGCGGCGATTGCGGGCGGGCGCGGCGCACCAGTGCCCTACATGCTGGGTGTTAATGATGATGAAAGCACCTCGACCAATCCTGCGTCCGGCTTGCCCGGCACAGCTGAGGGCTACCAGGCCTTGGTGCGCAGCCAGTTCCCCACAATTGCGGGTCTAGTTTTGGCGCAATATCCGGTGGAAAACTATCCAACGCCGCAGCGCGCATATCAAGATATCGTTGATGACTTGCGTTTTACCTGCGCCAATCGCCGCGCTGCGGCCGATCACGCCGCGTTTGGTAATAGGGTTTATCACTATGCGCTGACACAAATACTGCCCGACGCGCAGTTAGCGCCGTTGGAATCATTCCACGGCATTGACATCCCTTTTCTGTTCGAACGCGCGATTGCATCGAGTAATGAGGTGAATATGCGCGTAAAAATGCAAAATGCCTGGATCAATTTTGCGCGTGATGGCGACCCCGGCAACGCACTTGGTTATGTTTGGCCGCGTTACGAGATGACTCGCCAAGGTGCGGAGTTGAACAGCATGGCGGTTGCACCCATCAACGATTACCGCAAAAGCTATTGCGAGTTTTGGGCGCGCTACGTGGTGCTTTGAGGCCGAGCCGACGCGATGCAGTTTGAATCATTGCGTCAATTAATGCAAAATACTAAGTAATTCTTCCATCAGATGGAGTATTTACTTGGAAAATACGCGTAGGCTCCGAAAAATATTGCTGGAACGCCTGAGCTACTTCTCCGCGGTAGCTTTACTTGGCCCACGCCAGTGCGGAAAAACCACACTGGCCCGGCGCATTGTCGACGAACTTGACGTACGCGCCATATATTTGGATTTGGAGCGAACGGAAGACCTTGCATTACTGACTGATCCTAGTGTGTTCTTGCGTACTCAACGCGACAAGCTTGTAGTCATTGATGAAGTGCAGCGTGCGCCGGAGTTGTTTGTTTCATTGCGGTCTGAAATCGATGAGCGCCGCCGCGCCGGGCAAAAGGCTGGGCAGTTTTTGCTGCTGGGATCGGCTTCACGCGATTTGCTTGCGCAAAGCAGTGAATCACTGGCCGGGCGTATCGACTACTTGGAACTGACACCATTTAGATTGGATGAACTGATCGAGCCACAGCGCAGCGAACTTTGGTTGCGTGGCGGTTTTCCTGATAGTTTGCTAGCGCCGAGCGCTGCATTAAGTCACGCTTGGCGACGCGCCTATCTCACACAAGTCATCGAGCGTGACGTGTCGTTTTTTGCGCCGCGTTTGCCAGGGCCGACTCTGCGACGCCTGTGGGCGATGATTGCCGCCGACCAAGGCGGTTTGCTGAATTCCGCGAAGCTTGCGCAAAATTTGGCGGTGAGCGGGCAATCAATTACACGCTATTTGGTGCTGCTTGTTGAACTAATGCACTTGCGTGCATTGCCACCATGGCATGGCAATATCGGTAAACGTCTAACCAAATCCCCCAAATATTTTGTGCGTGATTCGGGCTTGTTGCATGCGCTGCTTGAGATTCAAAATGAAGAGCAATTGCTGCGTCACCCAGTCGTTGGTCAAAGCTTTGAAGGTTTTGTCATTGAGCAAATTTGCAATCAACTTGGATCAGATTGGCAATACAGTTTTTACCGTACCCAAAATGACGCCGAGATCGACTTGATTGCAGAGCGGGCCGGTTGTGTGTTGGCGGTTGAAATCAAGCGTTCCTCAAAGCCTGTGCCGAGTCGCGGCTTCTATTCGGGGGCTAAGGATATTGGTGCGACGCATGGCCTAATCGTGCATGCGGGCGAACGCTCCTGGACTCTAGATGGGCGTGCGAATGGTGCTCGCGAAAATTTGGCTGACCACAGCGAATTTGATCAGCCGATACAAGCAGTGCCAGTCGGTGCGCTGGCGGAAACATTGAACGCTATGTTTGAAGCTCACTCAATAGAGCTGGCGGGGTGAACAGTACGTACTGAATTGCAGCGGGCGTGAAAGTTGGCTAAAACCGCCAGTGGTAATTCCAAAACCACTAACGATTGGTCTAATTAGTCAATTTTACCTTGCTTAAAGGCGTTTTTCCGCTGGCACGCATCTTGTATAGATAGAGCTAAGGCTGCAGCCCGACAATCTTTATCTCATTACCAGAGGACATCAATCATGGGTATTTTCACGCGTTTAAGCGACATCGTTAACTCCAATATCAACTCTTTGTTAGACAAAGCAGAAGATCCAGAAAAAATTCTGCGCCTGATGGTGCAAGAAATGGAAGACACCCTAGTCGAGTTGCGCACTGCCGCAGCCAAAGGCATTGCTGACCGCAAAGAGCGCGAGCGCTTCGTTTCCAACCTGCACGCGGAAACAACCGATTGGGCCTGCAAAGCCGAACTCGCGCTTTCCCGGGGCCGTGAAGACTTAGCCAAATCGGCGCTGGTGCATAAATCAAACCTGACCGAGCATTTGGTTGTGGTGGAAAAAGAAGTGGCGTTGATCAGCGATCAATTAGCGCAATTGTCTGAAGATACCGCCAAACTGCAGGCAAAGCTTGCCGAGGTCAAGGCGCGCCAGCGCACGATTGTGTTGCGCCATCAGCATGCGGAAAACACCTTGCGTGCCCGCAGCCAAGTGGCGAATCAACGGGTTGAGGGCATGATGCAGCGCTTCGATTATGCGGAGCGCCGTATTGATGGTTTGGAAGCACAGAGTGAAGCGCTGGCGTTCGGACGGCAAAAATCCTTGGCGGTACAAATCGCCGAGTTAGAAACCGACGAGCGTATTACCGCTGAATTAGAGGCGTTGAAGGCACGCATGAAGGCGAACGCTAAGCCTGCAGTCGAGAACACTCTAGTTAGCAACAGCGAGGGCGTTTAACATGTCCGGTGTGGCAGAAATCGCCGTAATCCTGTCGCTTGCTGTTATTGCACCGATCGCCATCATTACCAATTTTATTCTCAAGCTACGGCAAAATCGTGGCTTGAGCACCGATGACGAACGTATGTTGAGTGATTTGTGGCAAAGCGCTAAGCGTATGGAAGATCGTATTAGAAGTTTGGAACGCATTTTGGATGCGGACCAACCCAATTGGAGAAATAAGTCATGAGCCGCCGAAGTCGTAGGGAACTGGAAGATAAGTTTATTGGCGAACGCATCAACCCGCACCGTTTGTATCGCAGTAATAGCCGAATTTTGGCCGGCGTTGCGTCCGGAATTGCCGAATATCTGGGTTTAAGCGTTACCGGCACCCGCATCGCCGTATTTATTCTGTCGATGATATTCTTCCCGGTCGTGCCGCTTATCTATATGGTCATGATCTTCATCCTGCCGCGCCAGCCAGAAGGGCTTTATGAAAGCCCAAGAGATGAAGCATTTTGGCGCACCACCGCACTGGCACCCAGCACCAGCTTTTCTGATGCACGCTACCGCTTTCGGGATATGGAAGAACGCGTGCGCAACATGGAAGAGTATGTAACCGGCGCAAAGTATGAATTTGAGCGCGAAATGCGGCGCAGCCCACCGCCTGGGCCTGGCAATCACAGCCCGGTGTAGAGTTAAGTCCTAAGTAAAGCGAAGCCCAGGTGCAGTTTGCCTGGGCCTTTTTTTTGGACGTCCAATTCGCGATGAACGTTTTTTAGTTGTCAGTTCGCGCCCTGCCGATTAGTCTCCAACCCTGAAACTTTAGTACGTTGGCGTGAATGAGCGATATCTTAAACACCATTTTGGCGCGTAAAGCGCAGGAAGTTGCCGCGCTCAAGTTGCGCGTTCGTTTGGAGGACCAGCGCGCACGTGCAGCGGATGTTGCGGCCACGCGCGGCTTTGAGGCGGCGTTACGGGCGAAAATTACGAAGGGCGTCAGCGCGGTGATTGCTGAGGTGAAAAAAGCCAGCCCGAGTAAGGGCGTGCTGCGCGCGGACTTCAACCCGGCGCAGATCGCCATCAGTTATGAAGCGGGCGGAGCGGCCTGTTTGTCGGTGTTGACGGACGTTGATTTCTTTCAAGGCACTGACGCCTATATGCAAGCGGCACGCGCGGCGTGTTCGTTGCCGGTGTTACGCAAAGATTTTGTTATTGATGCCTACCAAATCTATGA
>JBBQBR010000252.1:0-4822 GCA_038317875.1 Lysobacterales bacterium | reverse complement strand
GGTCTAACTTTGGCCGACAACGCGCTGTGGATCGCCAATCAAAACGCACATGAATTGCTGAGGCTTGATTTGGAATCAGGGAAGCTCTCGCGGGTGCCTGTGGGCGAGGTTTAGCGCCGAATCGGCTTTGGGGGCGAGGTTTAGCGCCGAATCGGCTTTGGGGGCGTGCTTGGGCGCATGCAAAGCGCCCCTACAAACCCGCCCAAATCCCAGCGAAAAACGCGATTCCGAGCCACTGATTTGACTTAAAAGCCTGGAAATAAGCAGCTTTTTCGCGCTTCATGGCTAACTTGATCTGCAGCGCCGCGATCCCTGCGCAAATTCCCAACGCCGCGTAGTAGGGCCAATGCAGCTCGGCGCGCGGTCCAATGAGGGCGAAGCTTATCAGTGCGCTTGCGTGCAACACTGCCACTGCCACGATATCGAGCTCGCCAAATAAAATTGCGGTGGACTTTGAACCTGCCAAAATATCGTCATCGCGATCCACCATGGCATATAGCGTATCGTAGGCCAACGTCCATAGGCAGTTGCCGAAGAACAGCAGCCATGCGATCGCATCTGGTGTTTTATCAAGCGCGGTATAAGCCATGGGGATGCCCATGCTAAAAGCGACGCCCAAAACCACTTGCGGGTAGTAAGTGTGGCGTTTGCAGTACGGGTAGATTGTGGCGATCAGCAGCGCCAGCACAGAAAGCCAAACCGTGGTTGAGTTCGTCCCCAAAACGAGCGCAAATGCAGCCAACATCAGCGCCGCAAATAGGATTAATGCGGTGCGACCACTTAATGCGCCGGTAACGAGCACGCGGTTTTGCGTGCGTTCCACGCTGCGATCCAGCCAGCGATCCGCGTAGTCGTTGATCACGCAGCCCGCAGAGCGCGTCAGCACAACGCCAAGCACAAAAATAATGCTCGTTGTCAGCGGCGGTATGCCACCTGCGGCAAGCCAAAGTGCTGCAAGCGTGGGCATTAGCAGTAACAAAATGCCGATCGGGCGATCTAAACGCATCAGCTTAAATGCGCTGACAAGTTTGCTTTGATGAAGCTGATTCGTCAAAACGCCAGTTTCCCCACTGTGTGGCGACGGCGTTTTTGTGGCTGCATTTAAATCGACTACTCGCCCGTCGATGAGCTGATAATTTGGCCGCGCGCCGGAAGTCTGTCCAGGATTGGGCTTAGTTTTATCCATCGTATTTATGCTCCTTCGTCAACCGCGCGCAGCGACGAACGCTTGGTCGCCCACCTGCTGCCATTGGCGCGCTTGTTCACGAAAGGACATTGCCGAGTCAAACACACGCCGGGCAAATTGATCGCGCTCGGCTAAATCACTACGCACCGCTTCGCTAGCGCGCGAAAGAGCGGTGATTACATCGGTTGGCAGGCGCAATACATTAATTTTATGCACGCTAACCAGCGTGAGTAGTGCCTGCTGATTGCGCGCCGTCATTAACGCGGTTTCCTCGGTATGGCTGGCTAAACAGGCGCTTTCAATAGCGGTTTGCAAATCCTCCGGAAGTGCGTTGAGTGCCTCCAAATTGACCATGCATTCCAGCGTCGCGCCCGGTTCTTGCCAACCCGGGTAATAGTAGTTGCGCGCGGCGCGATGCAGGCCGAGCGACAAATCGTTCCAAGGGCCCATCCATTCGGCGGCATCGATACCGCCGGTTTCAAGCGCGTTGACCAATGCTGCGCCATCCAGTGCCACAACTTCACCGCCGATGCGCCGCCAGACTTCGGCTGCAAGTCCGGTAACGCGCAATTTCAAGCCCTTTACACCGCGTAAGGATTTGAGTTCGCGCGCAAACCATCCAGCCATTTGCGCGCCGGTATTGCCAACAGGGAAGGGCGCTAGGCCGAATTTCGCATATAGCTCACGCCACAGCGCCCAGCCTTCGCCAGCCAGTAGCCAACTGGTTGACTCACCTGCTGTCATGCCAAACGGCAGGCTGGAAAAAAATGTAGTCGCTAGGCTTTTCCCGGCCCAAAATTGCGAGCTGGAGTGCGCCATTTCATAGCGCCCAGAGGCGACCTCATCAAAAACACCGAATGCGTCTTGCGATGATTCAGCGGCATGCAGCGAAACTTTCAGGCGCCCAGTACAGCTGTGATTGATGCGCTTTGCCAAGCGCTCGGCCGCTTCAAATAGGCCAGGCATATCTTTTTGCCAACTTGTGCGCATGCGCCATTGGATCGCGGTGCTTTTTTCTTCAGCTTTGGGCGTGCAGGCTGCAATTGAAACTGCCGCACCGCCCGCCAGTGCCAGCATGGGCACATGATCACTTAGAAACTGTCGACGATTAATGGGGGACATAAAATTCCGGGTTGCTAAATATTCGGCGGAATGCGTCGCAAAAATTGCTGCATTCCGGCGATTTGGCCTCAAGTTTAGGGGTTTCATTTGTAATTAGGACAACCCGCGTTCAGCGTGCCGGCCTAGAATTGTTGGGAGTAAGTGCTGCTTTGGCGGCGTGATCAAACAAGTGTAGCGTTTTGTGTTTTTTAGGAGCCAGTCATGCGTAGCAAAGTTGGGCATTACGATATCGTTGAAGAGCTTGGTCGGGGCGGCATGGGCGTCGTTTACAAAGGCTTTGAGGCCAATTTAAGCCGCCACGTCGCCATTAAATTGATGAGTGAAGCGCTGGCGCATGATCCGCAGGTGGTTGAGCGTTTTTTGCGTGAAGCGCGCAGCATGGCACAGCTGAACGACCCGCACATCATTCAGATTTATATGATTGGTGATGATCAAGGCCAGCCCTTTTTCGCGATGGAGTTTGTCGAGGGCGAATCTTTGAGTCAAATGCTGCGCCGGGAAGGCAAGCTTGAATCCAAACACGCCGCCGGAATTATTGCGCAAGCCGCCCAAGGCTTAAGCGTTGCGCATGATCGTGGCGTGGTGCATCGTGATATTAAACCCGCAAATTTGATGATTACGCCGCGCGGCTTGGTCAAAGTTGCAGACTTTGGTATTGCGTTAGCCAACTCAGATTTCGAAAAGAAACTGACTGGCACCGGTGAATTTGTCGGTACGCCCGGTTATTTGTCACCGGAAGTTTGCTTAGGTAAGCAAGTCGACCAGCGCAGCGATGTGTTCGCGCTGGGTATCGTGTTGTTTGAAATGTTGGCTGGGCGCATGCCCTTTACCGACCAATCGCCATTGGGATTGATGTTAGAAGTGGTTCAGGCCGATATTCCTGACGTGCGCTCACTGGGTGCCGATGTTGGTCAACCATTGGTTACAGTGCTGAATAAAATGTTGGCGAAAGATCCGGCTCAGCGCTACCAAAGCTGCCACGATTTATTGACTGACTTGGCCAAAACTGGGGCTATTGCAGGGACGGTCAATGTGGCATCGCCAGCACCGGGAGTCACCTCGGCTTCAACGCTGCCACAGGGCGCACGCCAGCCGTCACCGATTACTTCACCACGCGCACCCTTGCCAAACCATGCGCCACAGCCCATGCCGAGCGCGCCACCTGCTTTTGCACCGGCACCTGCTTACTCGCCAGCGCCTGCGTATGCAGCCACGGCACCCGTCAAAGCAAAAAGCAACGCGCCAATTTGGGCTATTGCCGCCAGCTTGCTGATCGCCACTGGCGTCGGCGGCTACACCCTGCGCGACAAGCTTTTTGGGGATAAGGTGGGTGTAGAAACGGTAGCGGTTGATGCGGCTGTCGGCGACAAAAGCAACGACAGCAAGATCGTAGCAACGGCATCAAACCCACTTGATAGACAAACTGGCGATGCCAACACCGGCGTCGGCAAGACCGGTGCAAGCGATATCGCGAGCACAGGTGACGCTGCCAACCCGGACGTGACCAGTGCAGGCGAAAACACACAAGGCTTGGGCGCAAGCTCGACTGCCAACGTGCCGGACGCTACGACCCGCAGTGACGATGTGGCAAAAGTGAATCCCGATCAAGCCGCTGAACTTGCGGATGCGAACGCCGAACTGGCGCGTGTCAAAGCAGAAAACGCGCGGCTCGCAGCGGCGGGCGCAGAGCCACCTAGCGTGGAGGTGGACACTTCACCGCGTGCACCGCTGGCCGGGCTGCGTTCGCGCATTGAAGCGGTCAATGAAAAGCGCGATTTGAACCCGCGTATAGCGTCCAATACACCTAGCCCCAACACTTCGAACCCACCCGTGGCGAATGCACCGATGGTGCCCCGTGTCGTCGTCATCGCCATCGGTGAATCTGGGCCAGCAAGTGCAGCAGAAAGTATGATCGAAGACGCGCTGCGCGATGGCGGTTATACCGTGGTCGATGAAGACGCATTCCCGGCGTTAGCCGCGCTGCGTGGCCGTGGCACTATGCCATTGATTCTTGCAGCGGCTAAACGCGCTGGAATTAGCGCTGCGGTTATTGTGCGGGTTCAAAAAACTGGCTCGCAAGAACTTGAGTTTTACGGTCAGCGCGACATTCGCACACTTGCAACCTTGGAAGTGAAGGCGTTCTCGGTATCAACCGGCGCCTCGATCAATAATTTTCGTGAAGACATTGGCTATACGGGCTTAAATGCGGCCGACAACGGTCGGATCGCCGTGGAGGAGCATTTAGGTCAGTTAATCGCCAAACTCAGCGCACATCGCGGACGCGGATAGTTCGTTTGTTAAAAGAAAAAGGCGCGGCGTCGGGGCGCATTAACGATTTGAATCACCCTGACACGCCCTTGCTCGCCCTAGACGAATGCCAAATAGTGTGGCACCGTTGTGAAATGACGTTCAGAAATCTCATTTTGGGTAGGCCCGACTCATTTGAGCAGGTGTTACTTTGGGCGCAAGACATGCCCGGTTTGGCGCAAGCCGCCGCGCGACACTTCGTGAAAG
>JBBQBR010000251.1:0-4828 GCA_038317875.1 Lysobacterales bacterium | reverse complement strand
CCTAACGCATCACGGATCACGATGGGGCCGGTGCCCAGCATCAAGTTGTAATCACTCGGCGCATAGTTTGCAACGTGCTCAAAACGATTTGAATCAGCTTCGATATTGCCCGCGATATTGAGCGCACCGCTATTGCTAGCGCCCGTACCGGGATATGTGACCGCAGTCACGCCAACCGGCAAAGCACTGGTGATCGGCGTGCGCGCTGCCAGATCGAACTTCCAGCCTTGCGTAAGCCGATCCAGGCTCAAGTGCGTGTAATACAACGGCCGCCCGGCGTCCCGACGTAGGACGCTCTGCGCGGTTTCCTTGACGAAGGCCACTTCACCGACGCCAATGACCTCGGCAATACCATTTTGAATGACGACGCCGGTTTTCTGCTCCAAGCCTATGCCCAGAAGCGCATGGTTGCCAAAATCGTCCACCGCGCGTGCCAAAACGCCAATCATGCGCGCCATGCGAGCGCGCTGGGTGTAGTGCGTTTCAATATAAACCCCTGGTACAAAGCCCAGAAAGTCCGCGTGTATGCCCGAGCTTCCAGGCTGGCTGACGTCATCTAGATAGGGCGTCTTGGCATTGCTGAGCACATCCGCTGAAATCAAATCAGCACCGCCGCAAAGGCAATACTGCGCCTGACTCATCGCACCCGCACTGGTGCCGCCAATCGCACCGGCGCGCGTTTGTACGACCGTACGAATATGCGTTTCCAGCAGGCTGGCGTTCCACTTATCAAAGTATTCGCCTTGATCGCCACCTTTAATAAAAATCGCGTCGGCGTTTTCAACCACGCCCACTCTGGCCGGGTCATTGGCATCGGTCAGCGAAGTCACCTCAACATTGAATGCCTGCACATTCTGGCCCGCCGTGCTGCCCAGCCACTGAAAGTAATTCACAAGCCAAGCATCATCGAGCAACGCTTGTGCGAGCGCTTGCGCATGCGTCAAACCCAGGCCCGGCGGGTTCGCCGTGGTTGGTGCTTGCGCATAGGCATACCAAGTCGGGTCGTTCACCTCCAGCAGCGTGGTCAAAATCGCCACTTGCACCACGCCATCGCCATTGCGATCACCGTTCTCGACGAGCTTGCGGTAAAGCTTGTAGGACCAGGAGCTGACATCACCCTGATCCCCTTCACGGCCACCGCCGGCCAGCACCACCACGCCCTGCGCTGCGGCGGGAATGGGCGCAAGCACCGCCAGCGCAAGAAAAAATAAGCAAGTTCGAGCAAAGCTAGATTTCATGGCAACCCTGCATGGGCTATCAACAGCATTCCCCAAATCTGGCGCGTATTGACTGCCGATCCGAGGCTGTAATCAGCGACATAATGCTAATGTGGGTTTCAACTTAGCAGAACTTACAGCCCACACACGAAGTACGTCGCGCAAACACAAGTTGTTGTCGCAAAAAGCCAATTTTCAAAGCAGACTGTCAGCGAACGCTGAGTTGCCAAAGAAAATAATGAAGAGGAACTGTAAAACGACTCATAGCATCAATCTTAAATTCGATATCCGTTTGACAACGACCTTCAGACTCAAATTTACCAGCCCCCCCTGCAACATTTATCTAGATGAGAACCGCGCGGGCGATTATCGCTTAAGCTTGCGCCCCCAAACTCGCGTGACTTGCTTTTAGTGCCGCCATTACCCGACCCTTTTTTACCGCGCGTTTTAGCCGTGCGCCGATATTTAGAGACAAATCAGCTCAAACTTGCCGAGCACGAACTGCTGATGGCATTGGCCCAGCATCCAGAATCGCCTAGCGCCAGTCGTCTAATGGGCAGTTTACAGGCGCAATTGGGAAACTTTCGTGCCGCTAGTGAATGGACGCAGCGCTATCTGACACACCAGCCGGCGGACAGTTTGGCGCTTACTTTGCTTGCCTCAACATTGGAAAAATCAGGCAGTTTGGAACAAAGCACCAGCCTTTTTGAACGCGCAGAGCACAGTGCGAAAACCTTTCAGGACTTTTTTGAAATTAGTGTTGAAGCTGATCGCCAAGGCTTAGCGGAAATTGCGCTACGCGCTATCGACAAGGCAATTCCTCTTTTACAGGGCAAAGCACAGCTGCATTCGGGGCAAGCCTATTTGCAGCGCGCCCGCATTCTGCAGTCGATTGGGCGCAGCAGCGATGCTGCAAAAATTTATCGCGAGTTGATTCGAAAAAATCTCGTTGCGGCCCGCGCCTGGTTCGCGCTGATGGATTTAAAGACCGAACAACTGAGCGAACCGGAATACCAAGCGCTCGCGCGAGCGCTAGAGCAAGCGACCAACGCACATGATCGCGCTTTGGTCGGCTTTGCGCTCGGCAAAGCGCATGAAGACGCGGGAAATTTTAGCGCTGCCCTGGCTACTTTCAAAAGCGCCAACGACGATGCAGCGCGCATCAACAGCTGGAATGCTGAGGCGTTTCGTAACCATACGCAGCAGGTGCTCGACGCATTTGCACCTGTGCCAGGAGCCCCGCAAAATCAAAGTACAGCGGACGCGTTCGGCTCCGAGCTAATTTTCCTGGTTGGCCTGCCACGCTCAGGTACCACCTTGGTCGAACAAGTGCTTAGCGCGCATCCCGATGTAGAAGGTGCAAACGA
The DNA here is from genome assembly GCA_038317875.1 of Lysobacterales bacterium. GTDB lineage: Bacteria > Pseudomonadota > Gammaproteobacteria > Xanthomonadales > SZUA-5 > JANNYA01. The sequence goes on along the minus strand of JBBQBR010000251.1, from coordinate 2,244 downwards.
GTTGCCGCACTTGCCGCAATTAATACAGCAAGAATCGCAGCGGCGCGGCAAGGCTTATCCGGCGTGGGTTAGGGATATGACCGAACTCGACTGGCGGCGGCTGGGCGATGAATATCTTAATTTAACCGCCCGATGGCGGTTGCAGCGGCCAAAAAGCACTGACAAGCTGCCTGAAAACTGGCTTTATATAGGTGCCATTGAGCGCATGTTTCCAGGTTGTAAAATTATCGATTGCCTGCGCGACCCGGTGGAAACGGTTTGGTCTTGTTACAAGCAATTTTTTGCACCTGGACGGGTCAATTTTAGCTATCGGTTCGAGGACTTACGCGATTTTTGGCTCAGCTACCGTGCGTCCATGAACGTTTGGGAAAAGCGCCTGCCCAGGCAGCTATACGCGCAAAGTTACGAGCTATTGGTTCGTGATAGCGAGACGCAGGTGCGCGCGCTTTTAAGTTTTTGTGGTCTAGCGTTTTCACAAGCCTGTTTGCAGCCACACTTAGCGCAACGCGTGATTCGAACGCCGAGCGCGTCGCAAGTGCGCTTACCCATGCACGCGCCGTCGGTAAAAACACAGGGTTATGGCAAGCTATTAGATTCTTTGCGCACGCATTTCAATTAGTCCTAGTTTTCAACTAGTCCTAGTTTTCAATTAGTCCTAGTTTTCAATTAGTCCTAGTTTTCAACTAGTCTTGGTTTTCAACTAGTCTTAGAAAATTCGATTTTGACCGACTTTAAATAGCATGACGACTTTGATCACTGGCGCTGCAGGTTTTATTGGCGCTTATACCGCACGCAGGTTAGCTGAGCTCAATCAGCTAAGCGTGCAGCTTGATAATTTGAACGGCTATTACAGCGTCGAGCTAAAACGGGCGCGCATCGCTGAATTTGCTCTGCAGCCAATGGTGATTGATGTCGCGGATAGCACGGCATTAATGCACTGTTTTGAGGTGCATCGCCCAACAAAAGTTATTCATTTGGCGGCGCAAGCGGGCGTGCGGCATTCGATTGAGGCGCCTTATGACTATCTGCACAGCAATCTGACCGGTTTTCTCAATATTTTGGAAGCATGCCGACGTTTCCCAGTCGAGCATTTGGTATTTGCCTCAACCTCCTCGGTGTATGGCGCGCAAACGCAAACGCCGTTCCAAGAACAGATGTCGATTCAAACACCGATGTCTTTTTACGCAGCGACTAAAGGCGCAAACGAGCTCATGGCGCATGCCTACGCGCACCTTTATGGAATCCCGTGCACGGCGCTTAGATTTTTCACGGTTTACGGTGCCTGGGGGCGGCCCGATATGGCACCTATTTTATTCAGCCGCGCCATAATGGAAGGGCGGCCCATTGATGTATTCAACGGCGGCAACATGCTGCGTGATTTCACCCACGTCAACGATATTGTTGACGGCATTTTAGGCGCGCTGAATGTGCCACCGCCGAAGGACAAACCGTTCGCCGTTTATAATTTGGGCGCTGGCAAGCCGGTAGAGCTTAATCACTTTATTGGACTGATCGAAAAAATGGTCGGCAAGCCCGCTATTCGCGTATTGAAACCGATGCAGCCCGGCGATATGCGGGCAACATTTGCCGACACGTCGCTGGCAAAGGCAGCGTTTGGATATGAACCTAAAATGCCACTAGACATTGGAGTTGCCGAGCTAGTCGCGTGGGTTAAGTCATACTACACGCCCTGATATTTAGCCCTCCAGACTGTTATGGCTGATGCCTTACCCACACTTTCTGTCGTCGTACCGGTGCACAATGAACTCGACAACGTTGCGAATTTAATCAGCGAAATTGACGCGGCGCTTAAGTTTGTTTGCACTTTTGAGATGGTGTTTGTTAACGATGCCAGTAAAGACGACACCTTGAAGGTGTTGCAAAATTTATTGCTCAAACATCAAAACTTGCGCGTTTTTAGCCATAGCAAACAAAGCGGTCAAAGCACCGCAGTACGAACCGGTGTCCAGCGCGCACGCGCAGATTGGGTAGTGACGCTGGATGGTGACGGTCAAAATAATCCTGCCGACATCCCAAAACTCATTGCCGAGCGCGATAGCTTTGGACAAGCGGCCTGTTTCGCGGGTTGGCGTAAAGATCGACGCGATACCTGGCTTAAGCGCGTGTCCAGCAAAGTCGCCAACGCTGTACGTTCGCGCTTGTTGCGTGATGCAACCCCTGACAGCGGTTGCGGCATCAAACTTTTTCCACGCCAGGCTTTTTTAGAGCTGCCCTATTTTGACC
>JBBQBR010000250.1:0-4829 GCA_038317875.1 Lysobacterales bacterium | reverse complement strand
TGGTCGATAGCGAGCGCTGCTTCGTGCAAAGCAGCGGTCGTATGGTTGGCGTGGTGGGCGCGACGGATCTAGTGGTGATTGACACCGGCGATGCGGTATTAGTCGCACATCGAGAGCGCGCTCAGGGCGTCAAACAAGTTGTAGACGCACTTCGAGCGCAGGCGCATCAGGCCGCAGTCGTGCATCACACGGTATTTCGCCCCTGGGGCAGCTACACCGTGTTGGAAGACGCCCAAGATTGTAAGGTCAAGCGCCTGACCGTTAATCCTGGGCAGGTGTTGTCACTGCAAATGCATCATCAGCGTACTGAGCATTGGACCGTGGTTCGCGGTGTCGCAAAAGTGACGGTTGGTGAGCGCGAAATGATGCTGCATGCGAATCAATCCGTGGAAATTCCTATTGAAACCAAGCACCGGCTCGAAAATACCACCGATGAACCCATTTCGCTGATTGAAGTGCAATGCGGTGCCTATTTTGGTGAAGACGATATCGTGCGTTTTGAGGATCGGTATGGACGCGTCTAGCGCCCAGCAGTAAATAGCCGCATCAACACGATCCCGGCAATAATCCACCACCAGTTGAAGTTCGCAGCGACAGGGGCGGTTACCGGCTTCAGACGTAACGCTGGCCTATAAAGATTTTCGAGCAGCTTTTCCTTTGGCATGCGGCGCTGATAAAAATACACGCTTAAGGCGACTAGACTGAGTGCTATCGGTAGGAGCAGGATAAATTTCTCCGGTGTTTCAGTCGGCCAAAGCACTGCGGCAATGACCAGCGCAACGATGCTACCGAGTGCACCAGATGCGAGCGTAGTTGCCAAATCTTTTGCCACCGCAAACAGCAAAAATGCGGCTAGCAGCATGGCAAAGATAGGTGAGGCTAACGCTGCGCTGATACACGCTATGGCCAGTGTGACGCCGAAGACGCACCAAAAGGCTTTCGCGTCCGCGCGGTTTGGGTTCGGTGCCCAAAACTCGCGAAAAAGTAGGCGATTTGCAACATAGCCGGCCCAAAGCGCAAAGCACGTGAGACCAAATGCCATGCCCACTAGCGGTGCTATCCAATCTGCTGCAATAAACAATAATGAAAACAGCAGCGGCCAGCCGATCAGTCGCGTCAGGGCGTAGGTTATCCGCGGCCAATTAAAGTCAATGCGGCGCAACTGGCGTTGAAACTCGATTTGCGGCGGATTGAACACGAGGCTGGGATCAACGCCCGCGCGCCCAACTTCATCGCAAAGTTCATCGATTTGCTGCGTGCGCGGCAATAGCGCCGAAAGCAGCGTCCTCGGCCAAGAAAATGGCGCAAGCAGAAAATACGCGGCGGCTGATTTCGAAAACAATTGGTGCCAGCGTGGTTTGCGCGTGACTGCCGCCCGCTGCTGCAAATGCGCAAGCTGCACTGCTTGATTGAGCGCGCCTCCGATTAGATTGCCGATCGTGCCCCAATCCAAAAGCTCCGCTACCGCAAGCACTGCAGGCCAAGGCCAAGTTTCTTCGGTGAATGCCTCGCCTAGTGCAGCCTCTAAATTTGGCCTCGTTTGTAGAGATTCATATTCTGCTTGGGTTTGTAACCAAGCTTGTATTTCTGGGATCGACTTAAGTTGCTGTGATTGCGTCCATAAAGCAGTCACAACTTGTCCCACGGAACGCTTGCGCCGTCCTGTTTGTTCTGTGTTGAGTGCATAGGCAATATTTGGCGACGGGACCGGGGCTGCAGGGACGACCTTCGGGCTTGGATTGTCCAAAAATGGCGGTGCTATGGGTATATCCGCACAAGCAGGGGCATTTTGCCCGAGTAGCGGCAAGTTGGGTGATGGCGCTGGCTCGAAACTCATTGGAAAGTGCGTCGGTACGCTGGGCAAAATCAAAGCTAAGGATGGAAAGTCTTGCGCTAAGTTTGCTGCGGCGTCGGCGTTGCTAGATTCAGTGTCTGTTGCGGTATCGCTTTCGCTGGCATCAACGAATTCGACTTCATCGTCATCCTCATATTCTTCTTCAATATCGTCGTCCAGGCAGTGCACGCCAATCTGGCAGGCCCATTCATAGGCCTCGCGCACGTGCTGAAAGTGCTCGGCGTTATCCTCTGGGCGATTTGCTTTCAGTTGTTTCGCGTAGGCGCGCTTGATTACTTTGAGATCGCTAGTAGGCGCGATATTGAGCATGGACCAGTAGTAATGCATTTTTAATGGGCTATTGATTTGGCAAGGTTATGTTTGAATTGCGTATTTCAATTTGATAGTAATTTGGCAAACAACTTTCTCGAAACCCGTTCATGCTGAGCCCGTCGAAGCATGCAGCCGCAATGTGTTCGTGATGGATACGGCTTCGTTAGAAATCGTACGGCTCTGCCCTTCGACGGGCTCAGGGCGAACGGATCTTATTGGAAAATTTAAACCTTATTCTGGCCGCATCAATAGTCCGCAGTTGTAAAGCCGTCAATTCTAAATGCAATCCAGTGGCTGCATTTAGAGCGTAAATAATATTTCTTGCATTCAAGTTATTTGGTGTGGACGCAGTAGCGGTTGACAAGATGTTCCAAGCGCGCAAAAGTACTTACCAAGAAAAAAGGTTCAAGATGATCCACGACCCCCGATTTGGCGAACTTGATCTACGCAGCTTATCCCTGTTTTCAGGTCTAGACGACGCAGCGCTTGCGATCATTGCCGAACGCCTTGAGGTGCAATGGATTGCGTCTGGCACCGATTTGTTTCAGCAAAACGATATGCCCGACGCGCTTTATATTTTGCTCAGTGGTGCGTTGGCGGTGCTGCATACGCCCATGGATCAAAATGGTGCGGTGCCCAAATGGGTCGGGCAAGTGTTGGCGGGGGAAACCGTTGGCGAGATGGCGATGCTGTCCGGCAAGCCACGCACTGCGACCGTGCGCGCGATTCGCGACAGCGAAGTACTGCGTTTTGGGCGGAGCGACTTTGAAGCGTTGATGGTCAGCGAGCCTAGCGCGATGCTGCAAATCGCGCGGGTCGCGTTTCAGCGCCTGGAAGCCTCCCAGGCGGGCGGGCGCAAGCGCGATCGCCAAGGCCGCACGTTTGCCATTGTGCCGGCGGGGCAGGGGGCAAATATCGCGGCGTTTGCGCATACCCTGAGCCAGGCGCTCATGCGTTTTGGCGGGGTTGCACTCATCACACAAGCGCAAGCTGCGAATGAATCGAGTGGCTACTTCCACGCGCTTGAGCAACGTCACCGCTTTGTACTTTATCTTGCACAGGCCAATTCAGGTTCCTGGTTTGAACTCTGCCGTCGCCAAGCGGATGAAATTTTGCACGTCGTTGCGCCGGGTGAACAGCCGGATCAAGAACGTCTGATTGAGCAGCCGCGCGATGCACTAAAACGTGAGCGCTTAGTTTTGCTGCATGAGCGGCAAATACTGGCCGGCCAGGCGAATGCTTGGTGTGCGAATTGGCCGAGTGCCCTGGTACATCACGTGGGCTGTAGCGCAGATATTGCACGGATTGCTCGTTTTCTGACCGGCAACGCAACCGGTTTGGTGCTCGGTGGTGGCGGTGCGCGCGGTTTTGCGCACTTGGGTGTAGTGCGCGCCTTGCGTGAGCATGGTTTGCAAATTGACGCCGTGGGCGGCACCAGTATCGGCGCCATTGTTGCCGCTGGGGTGGCAATGCAGTGGAGTGATGAAGAGTTATATCACCGCTACCACGCCAGTTTTGTGGCAACGAATCCCTTGCGCGATTACACCATTCCCTTTGTTGCACTGGTGGCTGGGCGTCGGGTCACGGCGCGTTTAAAGCAGCAATATAGCGACACGCTGATTGAAGATTTGCCGCTGCCGTATTACTGCGTGAGTACTAATTTAACGCTTGGCATCCTCAAAGAGCATCGCGATGGGCCTTTATGGCGGGCGTTGCGCGCCAGCATTGCCATTCCCGGTATTTTGCCGCCCGTGTTTCATGGCGGCGAGGTGTTAGTTGATGGCGGCGTGATCAATAATTTGCCTGTTGATGTGATGCGGCGTGGGCTTTATGGCCGCGTGATCGCGGTGGATATCGCCGGTAATTACGCGATCAAATCTCAAGTGGAGGAAGCGGACTTGCCACCGGTTTGGAAGATGATGCGCGATTGGTTTCGCGGTGTGCGGCCACGTCCGTGAATCCTACAAATTTTGTTACGTTCGGGCATGGTCAACTCCGCGAGTACGGCGGAAAGCAACCGCAAACACTGCGATTGCATGATTAAACCGCCGGTGGATCAACTGGAGCTGCTGGATTGGCAGATATTTGACCGTGCGATTGACATTGGCTATCAGCACACGCGGCATTTGATCGAAAATAATTTAATGGACGCTAATTTGCTGGATAAGGGCGCGGTTTAGCTGGATATCGTCATCGCGAGCGCAGCGAAGCAATCCATTTGCTTTATAGGCTTGCGGCGAGTGAAAAATGGATTGCCACGTCGCTGCGCGCCTCGCAATGACGAGCGGTAGAGCTGCGCACTTCACATGAACCGGCCTCGTCATTGCGCATGATCCGGCCGACTATTTGCGGCGATCTAAGGTGCTCAAATGCATGTGATACTCAAACCGATCCGGGCGATACAAGCCAACTAAATGATCGACGACGCGGCCTTCGCTATCAATATAGGTGCGTGTCAACGACAGCACTGGCGCGCCGACGGTCATGTTCAATGCTTGCGCCACTTCTGCGGTGGCAGCGACTGCGTTTAAAACTTGATCCACTTCCGCCAGTTTAATGCCCATAGCACGGAAAATTTCCAGGCGCGTTTGCGTCTTCAAATTTTTCCGGTTCATAGCCTGCGGCCCGGCTTTTGCAGCGCCCTTATCGTTTAGTGTTTCGC
>JBBQBR010000249.1:0-4831 GCA_038317875.1 Lysobacterales bacterium | reverse complement strand
CATGGAAGTCTTGCCGCCGCCTGAGCGCCCCACCAACGCGGTTACGGTGCCCGGTGCCAGGGTCAAATTGATGTTTGCAAGCGCATCGACGTTCGCGTTCGGGTAGCGCAAACTGACATTCCTAAATTGCACTTCGCCTTTGGTTTGAGCTAACTCAAGCTTGCCCGCATCAAGCTCTAATGGCTCGGCTAATAATGACTCGACACTCGTCGCCGCAGCAACACCGCGTCCAATCAGGTTTTGCACATTCGTTAAGCGCTTTAACGACGGCAAAATCAGCAGCATCGAGGTGATAAAGCTCATAAATTCGCCCGGCGACATGCCCGCATTGCCGGGTATGCGCGCTTGTTGTGCGGCAACATACACCACCAATGCGAGCGCGCCTGCCGCCAAAAATTGCACGATTGAGGTGCTCAACGCATTGGTCGCGGCAGTTTTCATTTGTTGGCGAAAATTGTGTTGATTGATGACGGCAAAAATCGCTGCTTCATGGCTTTGTGCACCATAAAGTTTGACGTCGCGTTCGCCTGCAATCACGGTTTGCGTGCGTGAAGTGACAGCGCCCAGCGAATCTTGAATACCCCGGCTTAGGCGACGATAGCGCTTGGCTACAATACTGACGATGCCGCCGATCAACGGCCCCGCGATTAGCACGGTCAAGGTTAGCTTCACGCTGGTTGCCAGCATGACCGCCAGCAGTCCGATGATCATCAGGCCGTCCGCAATCAGAACCTTAAAACCTTCAGTACACGCTTGGCCTAGCTGCTCGACCTCGTTGGTCAAGCGCGATGTCAACGGCCCAGGATCGTGGCCTGAAAAAAAGCTAGTTGGCAGGTGCAAATAGTGTCTAAAGCAGCGCGCACGCATGTCGCGCACAATGCTGCGTGCAATGTGCGCCACGCCTAGATCACCGATGTAGACACCCAAAGCACGCAGCGCGAACAGCGCCAAAATAATCCATGGAATTAACTGCGCGACAGCTTGATCGCGTGCAGCGAACACATCATCAAGCATGTATTTCATCAAATACGTAAACGCCGCCGCGACCGAGGCCTCAAGCGCTATGCCTAGCGTGGCAGCGATCGCTGTGCGCCAATGCGGTTTGGCATATTGCAGCAGCGTTTGGAGCCCCAGCACCGCTGGCTGTTCAGTATTTGCCACAGGCATCGTTAGTGCGTCCAGGCAGGCTTCAAAATCCGTCCTAATCCAGGCGTGACGCTGAAAGAATTCCGTTCGTGCTGAGCCCGTCGAAGCATGCAGCCGCAAACTTCGTGATGCCCAAAGTGCTGCGGCTGCGTCAGTATTTGTGCGGCTTTGCCCTTCGATACTTCGACGTGGCTCAGTATCAGGGCGAACGGTTCCTTTAGATTTAGTTCGAAAAAACTCATACTTTAAACATCACTTCAAATCGCACCGCTATCCGACCCGGCATTCGGCGCGGGCGCAGTTTCTAGCGGTTGAAATTGCATAACCGGCTTGCGCTCAGGGGCTGGAAGTGGCAAATAGTGGTCAACCAGCAAAAACGCAAAGAGCGCCATCAGATAAACAATGGAGAAATTGAACACGCGCATCGCAAACATCTCATTCGGCGGGTTCATCAAGCGAATGGCGTAATACAAAAATGCCACGTTCAGTACCGCAGCGCCACCCAGATAAAACAAGCCACACATGCCAAACAGCACCGGTAAAAAGGTGATCACGCACAGCAGCACGGTGTATAGCAGGACTTGGAAGCGGGTATATTCCACGCCGTGCGTAACGGGCAACATGGGAATGTCCGCGGCGGCGTAGTCATCGCGTCGAAAAATTGCAAGCGCCCAAAAATGCGGCGGCGTCCAAATAAAAATGATTAAAAACAGCAGCAGTGCGTGCGGATGTATATCGCCCGTTATCGCAACCCAGCCCAACACTGGCGGCGCGGCACCGGCAGCACCGCCGATCACAATATTTTGCGGCGTGGCGCGCTTTAACCACACGGTGTAGACCACGGCATAACCCATCAATGATGCAAATGTCAGTATTGCCGTTAGCAAGTTCACCCAAACGCCCAAAATCACCATGCTTACCGCGCCCAAGCCGAGGGCAAACATGAGCGCTTGGCGCTCAGATAAACCGCCGGTGGGCAGCGGCCGGTGTTTGGTTCGAATCATCTTCGCATCAATGCGCGCATCTAAAAGATGATTGATCGCCGCAGCAGAAGACGCTGCCAGCCAAATGCCAATCGATCCGAACAGCATTAAGTGCAGCGGTGGCATGCCGGGCACGGCTAGCAGCATGCCAACCACAGCGGTAAAGACGATTAATGCGACCACGCGCGGCTTTGTTAGCTGCCAATAGGCGCGAAAGTTGGGCTTTGGGGACACTTGAATTGCGGCGGATTGGCTCATCGGTAGAGTTTACCCGCTCAGATATGAATTTTTCGGTGCGTCGTATCGTGGCTTTAATCATCGAGCGTGCGCTTGCAATGATGGTGAAAAAGGCTGCCTTGTTTGAAAACAAACTTCCGCGTCAAAACATCTATACTTCCACCCGTTAAAAACTTGGCATCGTTATGATCCGCACACTTGTTTCTGCAGTCGTTGCACTGTTTTTAGCTGCTCCGGCGCACGCGCTCTGGCAATTGCATGCGACGCTAGCGCCCGATCAGTTGCAGCGCTTGTCGCCCGCCGCAGTTTCTGCGGTGTTGATTACCGCACCTGATGCGCAGCAATTGGCGATGGAGGAGTTCATTGATGTAGCGCTTCCGGGGCAAAATAGTTTACGGTTAAAGCGTGAGCGGATCGAACAGCACGCCGAGCGCAGCGGGCTTGCGAATTCAACCGCTTGGTTCGGCAAAGTCGTCGGGGACGCGGAATCGACGGTGGTTTTGACACACACCGGCGGGCCGGATTCGGGCGCGCTGGCTGGCTATATCAACAGTAAAGCTGGCGTTTTTGAGATTACGCCAAGCGCTCAGGGCGTGGTTTTAATGCAGCTTGATGCCACACGCTTTCCGAATTGCGGTGGCGCAATACCCGCCTTAGCAATTACGCCAGCACACGCTAACGTGGTGCCAAGTAATCAGCCAGACCTGGCGGCGGCTGATTTACCAAACGAAATAGACGTACTGCTCGTCTTTAGACCAGGTTCGGTCACGCAACTAGGTGGCCAAGCAGCGGCGCAAACGTTTGCGCAAAATGCAGTAAATGTCAGCAATCAATCTTTCACCAATTCACAGATGATCGCGCGCTTTCGTTTAGCAGGCGTGCGCTTTACCAGCGAAGTCGATGCAGGCACCGCTTCTGCTGAGCTCAATTGGGTTAGTACCAATGCCCAAGTGGCTGCTTGGCGTAACGAGGTGAAGGCCGACTTGGTCTCAGTGATCGCTGAATTTTCCGATGCTTGTGGCGTTGGCTATCTAATGAATCAGCTAGGCACGGGCTTCGCCAACAGTGCATTTCAAGCGTCCGCACGGTCCTGCGCCGTCGGCAATCTGAGCTTCCCGCACGAACACGGCCACAATATGGGCTTGATGCACGATCCCGGAAACGGCGGCAACACTCTATTTACATACGGTTTCGGTCATTTTATCAACGGCAGCTATCGCACCGTGATGAGCTATTCAAATAACTGTACGTCCGGATGTACGCGGGTGCCCTATTTTTCAAACCCCAACGTTAACTACAACGGAGTCGCCTCCGGTATCGCCAATCAACGCGACAATGCGCGTGCCAGTAATATCACGGCACCCGATGTCGCTAATTTCCGGGCTGCCAATACAAACTCAATTTTCTCCAACGGCTTTGAGTGAATCAGTGGCTACCTGTTGCTAATCGCGCATCAAGTTAGGCTAAACATAGAAACCGCGCCCATTGCTCGAATGTCAAATCTGTAGCAAAGTGCTGAGGTATATGTGGGCCTCGGCAAACAAATTAAATAGATACGTTGTTTTGCCTAATTAAAACCGCCCATCCAAAATTTTTCAGAACGGAGCAAAGCTCATGCGCATAACCGCTTTAATATTGGTCGTGTTAACCGCCGCCGCTGGATTTTATGCGCCAGCAAACGCCGCCGCGAAAATTTACAAGTGGACCGACGCGAACGGCCAGGTGCATTTCGATTCGTCGCCACCGCCGGGCCAGGTTACAGAAAAAGTACGCATTCAGAAAGGGGTTGATGCGCCACCACCCGCGCCCACGGACGTAGCGACTGCAGCTAACGCTAGTTCGTCAGGTACCGAAAAACCAGCGCTTAGCCCAGAGCAGCGGGCTGAATTGACACGCTATTGCAACGGCATGCGCGAGCGGATTTCGGTATTGAAGCAGGGCGGTCGGGTGATTGAAAAAGCACCTGATGGCTCTAGTCTTGCACTCAATGCCGAGGCGGTTACAGAAAAATTGAAAGCGGATGAAGCAAATGTAAAGAGCTACTGCGCCGCAAATGGCCTTTGACGCGTTTACTTCGACGGCTTAAGAAAACTCGTTAATTAGATCATTCAAGAACCGTTGCCCCAGATCGGTAGCACGTAATATACCTTGATCGTCGATCAGCAAACCGCGTTTCAATGCGCGGTGATAGCCGGGCAGTTCAGTCAATTCCATGCCGGTGCGCTTGGCAAAATCACCGCTTGGAACGCCTTCAAATAGCCGCAGCGCGTTGAGCATATATTCGAGCGGAAGCTCGGCTGGGCCCAATACACGGCGCTCCACCCAGGAACTAGACGTGCCCGCGCACTCCTGATACAGGCGCGGAATTTTTTGCTTTGCGGTACGGGTGATTTGGCCGTTTGCCAAATCGGTAATTTTTGCATGTGCGCCTGCGCCGATGCCTAAATAATCGCCGAAGCGCCAAT
>JBBQBR010000248.1:0-4842 GCA_038317875.1 Lysobacterales bacterium | reverse complement strand
TATCACTGCCATCTTATCAGATTAGGTTCCTAATTACAATGGTTTGAATTAAGCAGGATGTCCTTAGTGAAGCCTTTCTCAACAAGCTCTTGCAGCACAACTTCGCCTGTCCGGCCGTAGCCACATAAAATAGTGTGGTTTTTCAGCATTTTCCGAATCCTATTTGAACGCCATTTTTCGATGGCGTGGTGCGCCAAAAATTCATACGCAGTACCGATAAAAATTAGCCAGATAGCGATACGAATCGGGGTTACCAAAATCGCATCTACGAGGCGAGCAGAATTTGAAATTGGGGCGATATCACCATAGCCAACCGTCGTCAGCGTGACGGCAGTAAAATAGATCACATCATAAAAACTGATATGCCCGTCATGGCTATCCTTTAAGCCCATGCGTCCAAGCCAAATCACCAAAATTGCAACAAATAGCAGCGCTAGCACCAGCAGCAGGCGAAATAGCAACATCCTTGCGCCGCCCTGAAGAGTTCCGAAAACCGGAACCTGCACATGTTTAAACAGCTGTTGCTGGAATCGAGCCATGAGTTGGGCGAAAACAATGGAAGCCGCGATGCTAACGCTTTAGTGGGCGGGTGTCGAAATCACGCTGGCTTCAAAATCACGCTGGCTTCAAAATAACGCTGCTTTCGAAATAACGCTGCTTTCGAAATTACGCTGCTTTCGAAATTACGCCGGGAAAACATGCTTTATTTGATCAGGCGGCAAAAAAGCCTAGTGTTATGCTGCAACTATGGACATATTTTATGCTGCTCGAATGCGTTTCTGGGTTTTTGCGCGCAGTCGCGCCCTGAACGGTTCTTATCGTGCGAAGTGCCTGCTGCTGCTGCTGCTATTGCTCGTGTTGAGTCCAATCACGCTTTGGGCGCAGCTGCTGCCAGCATTGACGCCCACGATACCAGCGCCAATTCAGGCAGAAACGGCGCCTTTAACGCCCGCGCAGGCCATAGAAAGTGTGACAAATCTTGCGCAGTTTGAGGCGCAAGAAAAGTCAAAATTCGCGTCTGAACCCGGATCCGAGGCAAATCGAGCGTTGGAATCGGCGTTTGCGGCGTTAAAAACAAGGCTAACCACAGCAGACGAAGATTTTTCGCTAGCACCACTACCGCCGCTACCCATCGAATTTGCAGCGCTCAAACAAGTGCTCGAAACGCGTCAGGTGATGCAAGTTGAGCTAGCCCTGCGCCAAGAAATTAATCAGGATCCGGTGCGCCTTACTGCGCTAACACAACCGCGCAACCTTAGCGAGCTTATGGAGTTGCTGCGCACACTTGAGCTGGCGATCAATCAAAATGCGGTAGCGCGTGAGCTGGCAATAGTCACGCTCAATTTGGAGCAACTGCAAAGCTATCTAAAGCAAGCCGCTGGCCAGCTCGCACTGAGCCCGAAAAACCGCACCGAACTGCGCACCATAAGCGATCAGGCCATTGAACTGCCCAAATTAGACGATTTCTCCGGGCTGCTCAGTTTCAAACAAATCAAAGACTATGTTCAACGACAGGTTCAGGCGATAGACGTCCTTTCGGCACGCGCGCAGCTCAGGCTTGCGGAGCGTGCGTTTGATATTAAAGTTGCGACACGTGATCGCAAATTAGCTCAGCGTCACCTGCAAGCGAGCGATGCCGCCTTTGTACGGGCCATGCGTCGCAGCGAACTAAGCGCTGGACGGCTAAGCAAGGCTGCGCAAAAGGAGCTTGAAAGTACGCGCGATGCGGCCAAGTTTGAACTGCGCAACTTGGAAAGTCGCCTAATGGAAATGCGGTGGTTGGAGAGCGCTGAGCGCACACAGTGGCTAGAAAACACGCCCTGGCTGAAGCGTCAGATGAGCGATGTGGGGCAAATATGGGCAGGCGTTTGGAGCGTCGTAACGCGCACGTTTAACTATGGATTCTTCACTATCGGCCAAACCCAAATTACATTAGCTGCTGTTGGGCGTGTGCTGCTCATTTTCTTAGCGGCATGGTTTGCCTCTAAATGGCTGCGGCGTGGCCTTACCCGCTATGGCGAGCGCTTGGCCGATACCTCACGTCCTGCGCTGTATTCTCTTGGCCGCGTTCTGCATTATGTCATTTTGGCGTTAGGCCTAAGCATCGCGCTAAGCGCCATCGGCTTAGATTTGAGCAAAATTGCAATCTTTGCAAGCGCCCTGGGCGTTGGCATTGGCTTTGGCCTGCAAACGATCGTTAGTAATTTTATCTCCGGCTTAATTTTACTTTTTGAGCGCAGTTTAAAGCTCGGTGATTTTGTCGAACTCGCATCCGGCGTACATGGCTCCGTGAGTGATATCAGCATTCGCGCCACGCGCATCACGACGAATGACAATATTGATATCTTGGTGCCGAATTCTGAGTTCATCAACGGCCAGGTAACCAACTGGACCCTGCGCGATGCGCGGCGACGCATCAAAATTCCGTTTGGCGTCGCCTATGGCAGCGACAAAGAGTTGGTCAAGCAAGCGGCACTTGAAGCGGCGGCCACCGTACCCTTTACGCTTACCGCAGAGGGCCCGAATCGTGCGCAGGTTTGGCTTGTCGCTTTTGGTGCCAGTTCGCTCGAGTTTAAGCTGGTTATTTGGCTGACACCGGATGCCGTTTATCGGCCTGGTGCGGTGCACGCGGCCTACTGCTGGGCGCTGGATGATGCCCTGCGCAAATATAAAATCGAGGTGCCATTCCCACAGATGGACCTACATCTACGTTCGTTCTTTGGCGCAACTCTTGAACAAGCGCAGCACCGTTTCCATGAGCCGCCAGAACAAGTCCAGATGCCAGAACCCGCCAAAGAAACACCAGCAGCGCCGAGCACTAACGACGCCCTCGAAGATGCGCTTGCCGCCACCCAGCTGCGTGAACCCGATGCTTTGGCACCGGATGACGATTCGTTGATAGAAACCACTTCTTAAGGGCGAGACGCGAAATTCGGATATTTGAGCTTAGTGGTAAAACTTTATAGGCCTAATCAAGAAACTCTAGCTAAATTTGGGCCGCGCCCTACTCGCCTGCAACATTGCGATAAACGACTCGCCTTGCTCGCGCGCATCGTCAAGCGCAATGTGCGTGTGGGGCAAACTGGTTTGCCACGCTTTAGGAAATGCGCTCTTTCCGGCTTTGCGAAATTCCGAGCCCAGCAGCGCCATCGCAAAACTCTTCATATCCAGCGCCGAATGCCCGAACGGGCTTTCACCCAAAAATCGGATGAAATACCAATAAACAAACAAAAAATCGAACCCTGCCGGCATGGCAACGAACACCGGGCGCCCCTTCAAGCTTTGAATCCACCGCAAATAATCAGCCATCACCAGCGCAGGTGCCCGAAGATTCTCCCGACATGCACGCCATGCGGCAGGCTCGGTTTGCCACCAAGCAGCAACGCGCGGATGCATTGTGGCATCGTCTAAGCTTTCCAAATTGGCGCTGAACTCGCCGAGCACGGTGCCATCACTACTTAGCGCTACCGACGCTAGGCTCAACATCGAATGCGGCCCGGGAATTGGACCATCGGCTTCAATATCTGTGCTGAGGTAAATTTCGACGGTTTTAACCGCGCTTTGCTTTATTGTGACCACAGTCATTCACTTTTGAATCGCATAGAATTTCAGCATAAACCAGCGTCGGTGTCGAAACTTGGCGTTTGGCGAAGTTCCTGCAGACTATGTGGATTGCTGACAAAGCGGCCAAGCGGGTGGCGAAAATGTCGGCGCACGCGACGAAAAGCATGATGAAGCGCATTTTTCGCTCGAAAGCACACATCACAACCGGCAAACCGTTGTGACGCCCGATTAAAATGCGTGAACGAGTCGTTAAGAATTGGGCCTAAATACGCCTCAAGGCTGCCACTTTTCACCCCAAGACTCTGGCGGGTGCGTGCTATCCTTGGCTGATCGTCTTGTTTGCGCGCGCAAAACCCCAATGTATTCAATGAAGTGAACGCGAATGTTCGCTCATCGCTTGAGCTAAATACAGGTGCGTTTACCCGACTAAAACTATAAAAAACAATTACTTATCGTCGTACTTTCTTAAATTTTTTCAACCTTAACTTTTGGAGTCTTCCCAATGGCGCTTGAGCGTACCCTTTCAATTATCAAACCTGATGCCGTGCAAAAAAACGTGATCGGTCAGATTTACGCGCGTTTTGAAGCCGCTGGCCTCAAAGTCATTGCCGCGAAAATGGCGCAGTTGAGCCAATTGGAAGCGGAAGGCTTTTATGCTGTGCACCGCGAGCGCCCTTTCTTCAAAGATTTGGTGAAATTCATGATCTCCGGCCCAGTCATGATCCAGGCCCTAGAAGGCGAAAACGCGATCCTAACGCACCGTGATCTGATGGGTGCCACTGACCCTAAAAAAGCAGCACCTGGAACTATTCGCGCCGATTTCGCTAGCAGCATTGACGCCAACGCCGTTCATGGGTCAGATGCAGCAGAAACCGCTGCGCAAGAAATTGCCTACTTCTTCGCCGGCACGCAAATCTGCGCAGGTTGATTTTGCGCACAGCCCAACCGTAAAACTCGATTTTGTCTTAGCAAAAATTATTTAGGAACAGCCGTGAGCGTGGAAAAAATTAATCTTCTCAACTTTGATCGTACGCAGATGGAGGCGTACTTCTTAGGTTTGGGCGAGAAAAAATTCCGCGCGCATCAAATGATGAAGTGGATATATCACCACGGCGTGACTGATTTTGAACAAATGACCGATTTTGGTAAGGCGTTACGCGCCAAAATGGGCGAAACCGTGCACGTATTAGCGCCGACCTTGATGCATGAACAAAATGCCGCCGACGGAACCGCTAAATGGCTTATTGGCTTACCGGGCGGCAACGCAGTTGAGACGGT